>CAYVIE010000096.1:0-11835 GCA_964451355.1 uncultured Desulfobacteraceae bacterium | reverse complement strand
CCGGCCGGGGCTAAACCGCCCTCGGCCGGTTGATGGACTTTTTACAAGTCCATCAGCTATAGATGATGGACATTTTACGAGTCCATCTTAATTAAGCTAGTATGAATTTCAGAAAGAGAAAATATAAAAATCCGAAGAGAAATAATACCAAAGCAGGTTTCCATAAAAGTCGGTACTCCTGGCTCAGACTTACGTGAAAATATTTGTTGGAAAGCAACAGGCAAAGGTGGAGGGGTGATACAAGAACCCCTATATAACCCGCTGCATAAGCCAGAATAAAATATGGTAATATATCCCCATGATGTTGGTATGTACAGACAAGCGGGTATAGTATCGGAAATATGGCTCCAACAACCGCAACCGTGATACCGGTTATGACTCCGAGGCAAAAAGGTAATATCATGCAAACGGCGGTCAGGGGTATCCCCGCATGTTTTAGTTCACCGGTTATGTCTGTTATTAGATTTGTAGCATAAATTGTATTTTTAAATACCATAATACCTAATATCATGTAAACCATAGAAAAGTTCGACTTATTTATCACTACCTTAAGTATATCTCCAATCCCGAATCTGTGTTTTATCCAAAACCAGGAAGTGACAAGCCATAGCGCCAGGATTAGCCCTATCTCCTTGGAAATGTTGTTTTTTGGAGAGTAGCGGGTTATGAATTCACCAAAGCCCATGCCTAACAGTACGATCAGTAAAAGAGGAGAAACACCCTTGATAAATGAAAGGACATCGGCCTTGTTCGGCTTATGATTTATTTTTACATATTTGAATGCCGGGAGAATCACGAAACCACAATATACAGAAAGAATGGTAAACGGTATCATGTGGAGCATAAGGGTGGAAAGTGGCGTGTGCACCAGCAGGGACGCAAGGAGTATACCCGGATAAAATGGCCACCAGAATTCCCAGATGTGCCGGAACCAGTAGTTTGCGAAACTAAGCATTGACGGCTCATACTTGGATTCAGTTCCAAACTCTTTGACCATGGGGGCTGAAAATATTGCACCGCCAGGCATAGGCAGGAGTCCTATAACCGCCGGGAAAAAAATCATGTTCAACCTTGGATGCGATGAAATTTTTCGCAGCCTGTTTAGCATGAGCTGCATGGTTCTTGTTTTGTTCATAGTGTTTGAAAATGCTAGAATACAAAGAATCACAAAGCAAAGAGCGATTGTTTTAGGTTCTGTCAATGAGCCTAATACCGCCATGAGAAAATTATGAATAGGCAGGCAAAAAAGAATAGCAACAAAAACAGAGCCAGATATAAAAGCATTGCCGATTGAGAATTTTTTTTGGAGCAGAAAAAGAATGAATATAAAAACTACTACCAGTTTTATTGCAGAGGGAATTGATGTAATGGCTTCAGTAATCATTTTTTTTAAATAATCCTGGATCCGTGAGCTTTTTCCCGTTTGCCGGATGCATGAAGGGAACCGGCGGATTATAGTAAACTGTTTCAGCCGGTTGCCGGCAAAGCAAGATTGCGTGCATGCCAAAGCCCCGAAGGGCGGTTATTTATTTCGGTGAAAGAATATTTTTCGCTTATTTTGCTGTAACATGCTGAGAATAAAATATTTTTACAGGAATATATCATTTGCCGTCACGGATTCAGGTATAATATCACAGGGTTAATTATTACGGGTAGGGTCTGTTTACAATATAATCGCAACCTGTAACTCTATAAAAAACAAAAAAATGCCGACCGCAAAGCAGCCGGCAAACTTTTCGCATATATAAAGATTAATGCGGTTAGTTTAACGCATCCTTTAATGCCTTACCTGGTGTAAACTTGGCGACTGTCCTGGCTTTAATTTTGATAGGTTCTCCTGTTTGGGGGTTACGGCCAGTCCTTGCCTCGCGCTTTACAGGTTTGAATGTACCAAACCCTACCAGTGTTACTGACTCACCAGCTGCAAGAGCATTCGTGATCGCCTCTAAAACAGAATCCACTGCTGCCTGGGCCTCCTTTTTTGAACATACTACTTTTGCTACTTCGTTTACCAGATCACTTTTGTTCACTTTGGACTCCTTTCGTTTAGACGGTTAAAAATAATATAAAAATAACAGGGGGCGCAAAACATAACCACATCGAAAAAACATTTCAGTCTTTCGGTAATATTTTGGTATGGAAATCGGTTATTTTAAAATGGGGCGATTCCGGCTACACAAGTCGGATAAAATTTGGTGACCGGAGATCAGGAAGCGATTAATTTTTTAGGTCTAATCGAGGTTTCTTGTCAAGTAAGTTTTATCATGAACAGCGACTAAGTTATAAACCTGAATCCGTGAAGGAAAATTATGCATTGTCATGAAAAATATTTTATTATCAAAAAGTTATAGTAAAATGACCGGTAAATATGTTTTTACCCTGTAAATAAGCCGCCTTTCGGTGCGTTTTCCCGCACGCCATTTTGTTTGGTTTGCAACCAGCCGATATAGTTTGCTTTTATCGGACGCTTGTCTTCGCGCATCCGGAATAAGGGAAACGCTGTAACGGGTCCGGTTTAAAATATATTCCAAGATCCAAACCGCAGTGAGCCCGGATATCCTGGTGTATATTCAACCAGGATATGCCGGTATCCCGCCTTTAATAGTATATAGTACCATTGAGATACCAATTGAAAATCGCTTCACCCACGTAGATATAAAGAATTGCTGCTGCGGCCAGAAAGGGGCCGAACGGAATCCTGCGTCTTATATCGCCAGCAACAAGGAGATAGGGAACCATTACTGCCAGACCCGTAACCGATGAAAAAAATATGGTGAAAATAACCCCACGCAAACCCAGAAAAGCGCCGATCATAGCCATAAGCTTTATATCTCCGCCGCCAAGGCCGTCTTTTCCGGTCAGGCGGTAATAGATTTCGGCTATAATGTAAAACACCCCACCTCCTGCAAGGATCCCGGTCAATGAATCAAGTACTTTTAATTCCGGAAGTATCGCGGCACAGCAAAGGCCAATCAATGTGCCAGGGATAGTTATTGAATCAGGTATGATCTCATGCTTGTAATCAATAGCCGATCCTGCTAGAAGCGCAGACTGAAACCCGAAAATCATTAAAGCGTAAGGTGTTATTCCATAAAATAGCACTGTGAAAACAGCCATGAGCCCTGTTATAGTTTCAACGATCATGTATGATGGGCTTATAGGCTCTTTACAGCTCCGGCAACGCCCTTTTAAAAAAATATAACTCAAAATCGGTATATTATCGTAAAAGCGAATACTACTTCCACAGGCGGGACAATGGGATGGAGGCGCGATTAAGGATTCTTTTTTTGGTAGTCTGTGAATTACCACATTCAGGAAACTCCCTATGCATGCCCCAAAAATAAATGCAAAGATAATGGTGAAGTAATAGGCCATTTTATTTATTTGCTTTGATTAATGTTTGCTTTACCGTGAGAACACCCCCGAGGCCAGGGAGAAAGACAGCCATGTTTTCATGCCGGGGGGGGATTGCTGCTAATCATGAAAGTTTACGAGATCATCATAGACGGCATACATATCAATCCGATATTTGAAAAATTGATCAAGAACGATTTTTGTTGTAATTACCACAAATAGATATTATAAGAAAACTGTTTTCTTGGACCCTCCATTATAGTGTCGGTAGTTGTCATGAGGTCCTCGTACCCGCCCATGTATTGTGCCCTTGATTCCGATCTCCATCAGCAGAATGATTGTTTGTATTATTATGGATGGATGATAATGGGTGATAAGAGGTAAAACGGTGCGGGTAAGGGCTGATAATTGATTTAATATTCAAAGCCGGGTGATGTACAGATGATTGATTTTGAAAGTGATTCTTTTTTCAATGAAATAGAGAACAATAAAGCGAAAAGTGAACCGTTGCCGGCCAGAATGCCTTTGCTGCCTGTTCGGGACCTTGTAATATTCCCGGAAATGGTTTTACCGCTTTATATTGGCAGAAAACGGTCTCTCAAGGCTGTTGAATCTGCCATTGAACATGATCGTTATATTTTTGTGGCAGCCCAAAAGGATCCCTTGGAAGATGACCCCGGAATGGATGGAATCTTTTCCGTTGGGACGGCATGCCGTATTCTCAGGCATATGACGCAGCCTGACGGCAATATCCGCGTCCTTCTGCAAGGGATAAAAAAAGGGAAAATACGTAGATTCCTTCAATCCAAGGAGTGTTATCATGTCCTGATAGACGAAATAACAGATCAGGAGATTACAAAGGTTGAGATAGAACATCAGGCCCTTATGAGGAGTATCAGGGAATATTGCCAGAAAATTTTGTCACTGCGAGGAGAGTATTCCGAAGAAATAGGGGCCCTGCTGGAAGAAATAGATGATCCAGGAAAACTTTCAGACCTTGTGGCTTCGAACCTTAAGCTCAAGATAGACGAAGCGCAAGAGCTTCTTGAAACGCAAGACCCTATTGAACGCCTGCGGTTAGTCAATACCTACCTTGCAAGGGAGCTTGATCTCTCAACTGTCCAGGCAAAGATCCAGTCCACAGTCCGTGAGGAGATATCAAAAAACCAGCGGGACTACTTTCTAAGAGAGCAAGTCAGGGCTATACACCGGGAACTTGGTGATTTCGATGAAAAAGCATTGGAAATAGAGGAGTACAAGAAAAAAATAAAAAAAGCGAAGATGCCCAAGGAAGGTGTAAAGGAGGCTGAAAAACAACTCAAACGTCTCGAGCAGATGCACCCGGAATCTGCGGAAGCTACTGTTATTCGCAATTATCTTGACTGGCTGATCGAACTTCCCTGGAAAAAATCCACAAGGGATGTGATAGATATCCCAGAAGCAATAAAAGTATTAAATAAATATCATTACGGCCTGGAACGGGTAAAAGACCGAATACTTGAATACCTGAGTGTAAGAAAGCTGAATCCTGACAAAAAGGGACAGATCCTTTGCTTTGTCGGCCCACCAGGCGTAGGCAAGACATCGCTTGGAAAAGCTATCGCCGAGGCCATGGGAAGGAAATTCTACAGGATATCCCTTGGGGGCATAAGGGATGAGGCCGAAATCAGAGGCCACAGGCGTACATACATAGGGGCCATGCCCGGCCGTATCATCCAGGGTCTGAAGCAGGTTAGGACAAATAACCCGGTATTCATGATGGATGAAATAGACAAAATAGGCGCTGATTTCCGGGGAGATCCTTCTGCGGCCCTTCTGGAAGCGCTCGATCCCGAACAGAATACCATGTTTAGTGATCACTTCATAAATATTCCATTTGATCTGTCGAATGTTTTATTCATACTTACCGCAAACATTACCGAGACAATTCCCGCAGCTCTTTTGGACAGGATGGAAGTAATCCAGTTGCCGGGATATACTGTTGATGAAAAACTAATTATCGCAAAGAAATTCCTTGTGCCCAGGCAGAAAACCGATGCAGGGCTTGATGAAAAATCCCTGTCCATAAGTGATAAGGCTATTGAGAAAATCGTTCTCGAATATACAGCCGAATCTGGTTTGAGGAACCTTGAACGAGAGATCGGAGCGATATGCCGTAAAACAGCGAGAAAAATCGCGGAAGGAAAAAAAGGCCCTTTTGTCGTAACAACGCGAAATCTGGCAACGATGCTTGGACCACCGAAATTTATACCTGAACTGGACAAGGAGGAAAGCCAGATAGGGCTTGCTACAGGTCTTGCATGGACCTATGCAGGGGGTGAGGTATTATACGTCGAAGTAGTACTGTTTGACGGAAAAGGCGAACTTGTCATAACCGGGCAGGTCGGGGAGGTGATGCAAGAATCTGCCCGTGCGGCTTTAAGTTATACACGAGCCAACAGGAATGCCCTGGGAATCGCAAAGGATATTTTTGAACATACTGATATCCATATACATGTGCCTGCTGGTGCAATCCCCAAGGACGGGCCTTCTGCCGGTGTTGCAATGGTCACGGCACTGGTTTCGGCTCTTACTAAAAGAGCTGTGAATACTTCAGTCGCCATGACCGGCGAGATGTCCTTGAGAGGGAGGGTGTTGCCCATAGGTGGATTGCGGGAAAAAGCGGTTGGCGCCTCAAGGGCGGGGATTTCAACAATCCTGTTTCCGGCAAAAAATATTGCTGACCTTGTTGATATTCCCGCGAATATCCGGAAAAAAATTGAATTTATACCGGTAAAATCCGTGGATGAAGTTCTTGCTATATCATTGGTAAATCCGCCGGCTCGCATAAAAAAGATGAGAAAGAGAATCTCAGCTGTAAAAAAATAGATATTTCAGGTGTTCTGCATATCAAACTTCCAACTGTCTCAATCTTTTCGCCGTTAAAGTTTGTCTGGAATACTCCGGATCAGCGAGCCTTTTCCTGTATTCCGGATGCCCGATGGCATCTTTGTAAATTTCAGAAAATTAAAAATACGAAATGATATTTTATGGTGGATATGAAAACTCGAATTCTTAGTATCAAAATTTCGACTTTTTACGAGTCCATCAATAATATGGTGATAAATAATGCGGATACTGTGCCTTGATACTTCTACACTATATTGCTCTGCGGGATTGTCAGACAACGAGTATATTGTAGCGGAGCTTTCTGTAAGAGCACCCCGCGCCCATACAAAGTTTGCCCTTAAGTGGATATCTGAAATTCTTTCATCATACTCTATTGATTTGAGAGATATAGACCTGTTTGCCGCTGGCACCGGCCCGGGATCGTTTACAGGAATACGTATCGGGTTGAGCCTGATCAAGGGATTGGCTATGGCTCTTGACAAACCATGTACCGGTATATCAACGCTCACAGCAATTGCCATGAGTTGCAATACGCCGGTCGAGTTTATCTGTTCCATGATTGACGCGGGAAGGGACGAGGTATATGCAGCCATTTATAAATACAGAGCCGGCGGGATACCAGTGAAGGTTTCCGGCCCAGTCGCAGGAAGCGTTGATGATGTGTGTAAAAATCTGGAAGGGAAGGTGTTTTTTGTGGGGGACGGGGCGGATAAATATAAACATAGTATAACTTCCATAATGGGCGGTAAAGCATTGTTCAGTAGTTATCCGTACAGCGGAATTCCGGGAAAGGCCATGACAAGGCTTGCAATGCAAGAATATATTTCGTCTGCTGATAAAAATTACCTTGATTTATGTCCTGTGTATGTCAGGCCTCCTGACATAAGGGATCCCGGGAAACCGATAGTGAGTGCAACAATCAGTTAACCAGGCGATTATACCACCGTCAAGACGTATAAGCACAAAATTGGCGGAATTTCGATTTTACCCTGAAAACACCTCCGGGGCCGGGGAGAGGCACATGCTTCTTTTCATGCCCGGGGTTGATTGCTACTAATCATGAAAGGTTACGATTGTATTAAATCATGGAGGACAGGGATATCAAGGGATATCATATACAGGCTTGCGACAACAGTTTGACAGTAAAAAAGAATAGGTGGTATATTTATGAATTTTGGATATTAAATTATTGTTCAGGTCGTGCTGGGTAGATCTTTTAAATAAAAGACTAAGGACAATTATCTTGAAAGAAAATGAAGTAACCGCGGATAAAAAAAACGGATTCCGGATAGAAAGACGGGGACATGGTTCTGCTTTCCCTATAGCAGAGGCAGGCTATCCATTCATTCTGGCCGGTGTCTTTGCGACACTTACTTTTGCCCTTGTGGGAATGAGGATACCTTCTGTAGTAGCCTTATTTTTAACATTTTTTGTTTGCTATTTTTTCAGGGATCCCTTGAGAGCGATACCCATGCAAGACGACCTATTCGTCTCCCCCGCGGACGGAAAGGTGGTCAGTATTCGCAAGATTGATAAAGATCCATATACCGGCAAGCCTGCATTATATGTGGGGATATTCATGTCAATTTTTGACGTGCATGTAAACAGGTCTCCTTATAATGGAAAAATTGTTTCCATGGATTATAAGCCGGGAAGCTTTATTCCCGCTGATAAAGACAAGGCCCCGGTCTCAAATGAACAAAATGCAATAACCCTGGAATCGGATCGACTGGAGCGGGAGCTTGTAATTGTCCAGATCGCTGGATTGGTTGCAAGAAGGATAATCTGCTGGGTCAGCCCTGGACAGGAGGTTGAAAAAGGGGAAAGGTTCGGGTTGATTTGCTTTGGTTCAAGGGTTGATCTGTACTTGCCTGTCAATACCCGGATATTGGTTGTAAAGGGAGACCGGGTCAAGGCAGGAACCTCTGTGATAGGAAAAGTCTCATGAAAAAGAAAAGAAGGTTTAACAGAGAAAAGATCAGGAAAGGGATATATATCCTTCCTAATCTGTTTACCGCAATGAATATGTTTTTTGGCTTTTTTGCTCTTGTAAGCGCCATTTCCCAAAAATTTCACCAGGCGGCCTTGCTGATACTGGTAGCAACTTTATTTGATGCAATGGACGGCAAGGTCGCAAGAATGACCAAATCATCAAGTAGGTTCGGCGCGGAATTCGATTCATTGGCTGATCTTGTCTCATTTGGTGTTGCGCCTGCTATTATGATATATATGTGGGCCTTGATCCCTTACGGCAGGTATGGCTGGCTTGCCGCATTTCTGTTTGCGGTCTGTGGTGCACTGCGTCTTGCCAGGTTCAACACCCAGATCGGCTCATCTTCGGGAAAGTATTTTACAGGTCTTCCAATTCCGGCCGGTGCAGGTCTGCCGGCTTTAACCGTACTCTTTTTTATCGAGTATGATCTTGGTGTTCCAAACGGAATATCCATGCTTGTTTTTTTATACCTGCTTTCTTTTTTGATGGTAAGCACCATACCATACTATAGCTTCAAGCAGGTGGCATGGTTGCGATCAAGAAATATCAATACTCTTGTGATGGCAATCCTGTGCCTGATACTGATTGCGGCCCAACCTGTATTGACAGGCTTTGTTCTTGGTATTGCTTATATAAGTTCCGGCCCTGTCTGTCTTCTGATCCGTAAAAAGGCTAAATCAGAAGCACCCGCTGCCGGCCAGTCCTCAATGGAGACCGGCCTGAAAAAAAAGGAATCCGGCATTGATGTAAAGTGACTGGCTGGAAAGTTTGTGATATTGGAGCGGATTTCATCAGGTGCTGGGACAATAAGCCTGCGAATTCAGGGCCTCAACAGGGCATCAAG
Source organism: uncultured Desulfobacteraceae bacterium (assembly GCA_964451355.1). GTDB lineage: Bacteria > Desulfobacterota > Desulfobacteria > Desulfobacterales > Desulfosalsimonadaceae > CAYVIE01. The sequence goes on along the minus strand of CAYVIE010000096.1, from coordinate 2,755 downwards.
AATGATGGACACGTAAACTTTCGTGATTAGGAATAACCACCCCGGCATGAAAAACACGGCTTTTTTTCACCCCGGCTCCAGAGGTGTTTTTACGATAAATCCCTGTTATGCGAGGCGTTGCAAGGCCGGGAAATGGCACGCGAGGCATATCCAAAACACGGCGGGTCATTTCACGAAGAATCGCAACGCAGCAGACAGACTTTTTGCAAAGCCGTCAATAATTATTTTTTAATTGAATACCCCGTCAATTTCATAGGTTCATTCAATATGGCATAGAATTGAAGAAAAAGAGGAGAATAATGCAGAAAACATACCGAATCGGATTGATACCAGGTGATGGAACCGGGCCTGAAGTGGTTGCGGAAGGTGTAAAGGCAATTGAAACTGCTGCCAGTTGCGAAAGCTTTGATGTTGAATGGAAAGAATTTCCCATCGGCGGAGATTATTATCTTAAAACATCGCAAATCCTTCCGGATGAGATGCTCGAGGAGATGCGTAAACTAAATGCGCTATACCTTGGGGCCATAGGGCATCCTGATGTCAAGCCGGGAATTCTTGAAAAGGGTATTCTTTTACGAATAAGATTTGAACTGGACCAGTATATAAATTTGAGGCCTGTTAAGTTGTATGAAGGGGTTGCAACTCCCCTGAAGGATAAGGGGCCCGATGACATTGATTTTGTAGTAATACGTGAAAATACCGAGGGGCTTTATGTGGGAGGCGGCGGAATCCTGAAGAAGGGGACCCCAGACGAGGTGGCTATACAGGAATCGATAAATACCAGAAAGGGTGTTGAACGCTGTATCCGTTTCGCCTTCGAGTATTGCCGCAATAGGAATAAAAAGAAGAAATTGACTCTTTGCGGCAAGACAAACGTTTTAACATACGCATTCGATTTGTGGGAAAGAACCTTTTACCACGTAGCAAAGGATTATCCCGATATAGAAACCGATTATGCTCATGTAGACGCTATTTGTATGTGGATGGTTAAGAATCCCGAATGGTTCGATGTTATTGTGACTGATAATATGTTCGGGGATATCATAACCGATCTCGGGGCGATGATTCAAGGCGGTATGGGAGTGGCTGCAGGTGGAAACATAAATCCCGAGGGCGTTTCCATGTTTGAGCCTATTGGCGGGTCTGCACCAAAGTATAGCGGGAAAGGGATCATCAACCCGATTGCTGCTATATCATCTGCGCAATTGTTGCTTGAGACCCTGGGGGAAACAAGAGCTGCGCAAAGAATAGAGAGGGCGGTAAAAAAAGTTTTGGCTGAGAAGCTTGAAGATGTCGCCGCTGGCAGGATGGGCTATTCTACGAGTGAAGTCGGCGACATGGTGGCTATGTTTATCAAAGATGGGGTTTAAGGAGGTTTTCGTGAAACAGATTCCCATGACGCGCCAGGGATATGAAGCCCTGAAAAGCGAGCTTGCGAGATTGAAGAGCGAAGAGAGGCCCAAGACTATGCGGGCCATAGAAGAAGCAAGGGCACACGGAGATCTCTCTGAAAATGCCGAGTATGATGCAGCAAAAGAAAGACAAGGGTTTATAGAGGCAAAAATTAATGAGCTTGAATTCAAGCTCGCCAATGCGGATATAATTGATACTGATAACCTGCCTAAAGATGTGGCCGTGTTCGGGTGCACGGTGGTTTTAGAAAATATTGATACTGGACAGGAAGTGACATATCAGCTTGTCGGGCCGGATGAATCAAATATCAAGGAAGGTAAAATATCAATAGCTTCACCACTGGGTAAGGCGATCATCGGAAAAAAGATAGGTGATGAGGTTGAGATAAGCGCTCCGGGCGGGAAACGGGTTTATGAACTTGTCGATATCCTATAGTCTGGTTGTGATAGTTACACGATTAAATACAAGTCGTCAAACCCGGGATATATGACTTTATTAACTCAAAGGAGATAGTTTTATGGCCAGAATAACTGTTGAGGACTGCCTTAAACGTATTCCGAATCGTTTTTTTCTGGTTCATGCCACGAAAAAACGTGTAAGGCAGCTTAAGGAAGGCAGCAGAAGGCTTGTTAATTCCGACAATGGAGACATTGTTGTGGCGTTGAGGGAGATTGCAGCCGGAAAAGTATTCGTAACGGAAAATTATACAAAGTACCTCGAAGAGTCTCTTCAGGAGAATCAAGAGGACCCAAAAGCGGTTACGAGTTCGGACTCTGCTGGTTGAACTGATGGCATGCTGATTTCATAGGGGATATTGCTTCCAGGGAACCGACACCGCAAGCGCCGGAAAAATTTTTTACTGGAGCAAAAGAGTTGTAATGTCTGATTATCTCTACAAATCCATCAGGAGGGACCTGGGCAGGGCCATTTCGGCGCATAAGATGATACATGAACGTGACAGGATTCTTGTTGGAGTTTCCGGTGGAAAGGATAGTCTTGTCCTTTTGTGGCATCTCAAGGAAAGGCTTGCTTATGTTCCAATCAATTATGATATTGTTCCGGTTCATATAGATGTCGGCTATAGCGGCACACATATAAAAAAAGTAAAAGAATTCTGTTCAAGGCTTGGGTTGTTTTTGCACGTAGAGCGGACTGACTACGGACTTCTTGCTCACAGTAAGATGAATCGCGAAAATCCGTGTTTTTTGTGTGCAAGGTTGAGGAGAAAGCGTATCTTCGAGTTGGCAGATGAATTTGAATGTAACAAAATAGCATTCGGGCATAACAAGGACGATATAATAGAGACTCTGTTTGTTAATATTTTCTTTTCAGGCAGAATACA
>CAYVIE010000095.1:0-11842 GCA_964451355.1 uncultured Desulfobacteraceae bacterium | reverse complement strand
GAATCATTTCCCTGGGCCAGGATGAAAGAAAAATCTTCATCCATCGTATCGACAGAATATCTAAATAATTAGTCGGCTCATCAAGCAGAAGCAGATCCGGTTCTGCAAGAAGCACCTTGGCCAGCATCAACCTGACCTGGAATCCTCCCGAGAGTTCCATGGGATGCAATGAAAATTTGTCAGATGAAAACCCCAAGCCTTCGAGCACCTTTTCAACCCGCCAGCGCTTGCCTCTGTCACCGGGAGGTAATGAAGTTATCCCTTCATCCAGTACGGTTTCGCTGGCAAAGGATATCTCCTGGGACAGGTATCCGATTCGATAGTTTTTTGGAATTGAAATCTTTCCGGCATCAAATGATTCGATACCCGCAAGGATACGCATCAATGTGGATTTGCCATGACCATTCTTTCCCACCAGACCGATTCTTTCCCTGGGAGAGATACTGAAACTAGCATCTGTAAAAAGATTTGATCCTGCATATCCTTTTGTAAGACCTTCAACAGTGATCATTGGCGGTTACCATTCCACGTACAGAGAAAATGAAGTATATTAATGGCTATAAGAACGCTCTTTGCAATCTTGAAATAATAAGGAGGTGAATGAATAAATCAGGTCACGCTGTGGAGGAGTCATTCAAAAATCTCTTTTGATGCTATTCCGTGTTTCTGAAGCCTGTAGCGGAGAGATCTCAGGCTAATCCCCAGGAGCTTGGCCGCCTTGTGTTTATTACCCCCAGCAATGTTCATGGCTTTTTCCACATAAGCCTTTTCAATTTCTTCCAGGATATCGTCCAGATCAACGCCGTGCTGAACATCTTCCAGATCGAAACGTTTCTGGGGAATGCCTTCGATCCATCTTCTTTTATGAATGGATAGTGAAAGATTTTCAGGAAGACTAATATTTGTCGTTGAAAGGGCCACACTTCTTTCTATAAGGTTTTCCAGCTCCCTTATATTTCCTGGAAAATCATAACGCTGCAACAAATCAACCGCATAGGAAGAAATTTTAGTTATCTCCTTACCCGCGCGTCTCGAATATTTATCCAGAAAATGCTGGGCCAGCGCCCTTATATCCTGTTTTCTTTCACGCAGCGGCGGAACCTTTATCACAACAACATTCAGCCGGTAATAAAGGTCTTCCCTGAACCTGCCTTCTATTACCTCTTTGGCAAGATCCTTGTTCGTGGCCGCTATCAGGCGAATATCAATCGGTATTTCCTTATTGCTTCCCACAGGTTTAATCGTGCGTTCCTGGACCACACGCAAAAGTTTTACCTGCATTTGGAGGTTCAATTCACCTACTTCATCCAGGAATAGTGTACCAGTATGGGCTTCCTCGAATAACCCCTTTTTGTCTGTTGTGGCGCCGGTAAAGGCCCCTTTTTTGTATCCAAAGCATTCGCTTTCCATCAGGTTTTCAGGTATGCTGCCGCAATTGATAACCACAAAAGGGCGATCAGCACGGTCGCTTTCATTATGCAATGCCCTGGCGATCAATTCCTTTCCGGTTCCACTCTCCCCCTGTATCAAAATGTTTGATGGAGTCTTTGCCACCTGGCGTATGATTTCGTATATTCTGAGCATCGAAGGGCTGTTACCGACAAGAAGACCGAAATGAATATTTTTTTGTAGTTCATCGTCTATAATGCTCTTCTCAAGGCGCAGGCTTCTCAATTTTATCGCCTTACCTATGGTTTCTTTCAGCTCTTCGGTATCGAACGGCTTTGGAAGGTAGTCGTAAGCTCCCTCATTCATCGCTTCGACCGCGTTTTCAGCAGATGCATAGGCCGATATCATTATCACCACACAATCAGGATAATATTTCTTTGCCACTCGCAATACATCAATACCATTGATATCGCCCAGACGAATATCGCACAACACAAGATCGTATTTATGTGTTTTCAACAATGAACATGCACGCTTGCCCGAATCGGCCGTGGTTACGTCATACCCTTCTTCTTCGAGCATCATCTCCAAAATCTCGAGCATGCTCAATTCATCGTCAACAACGAGTATCCTGGATTTTTTTTCATTCATTTATCAACGTATTACCTGATGAATTAAAGGGTTACCGCTTTTTATAACCTTCAACATGGATGAAAAGAAATAATGTAAAATCAAAGACCACCATTTTTGTTATTTTCTGAAAAAACGATCCTACCGTCCACAATAGTGTAAATTGCTCTGCCTTTGAACTGAAAACCGTCAAAAGGTGTGTTCCGGCTCTTGGAGTACCCTTCATCGGCCTTGTAGATGAATTCGAAATCCGGATCGATTATCGTAATATCTGCAGGCAGTCCAGGGGATATCCCTGATGAAAGCCCAAGTATCCTTGCCGGTGTTATTGACATTTTCTCAACAAGCTGATCAATGGATAGAACCCCTTCATGAACAAGACGGAGGGATAAGGAAAGCGAGGTTTCAAGACCAATGATTCCGAAAGCGGCATTCTCGAATTCGACATCCTTTTCCAATACCGAATGAGGAGCATGGTCTGACGCTATGACATCTATGGTACCGTCGGCAAGCCCTTCACGTATCGCTTCCACGTCCTGCCTGCTACGCAAAGGCGGATTCATTTTTGCGTTAGTATTGTATTTGTCAACCGCGCTGTCAGTCAGGGTAAAATAATGAGGAGCGGTCTCGCAAGTGATATAAATTCCATCCCGTTTGGCCCTCCTGATAAGTTCGACAGACTGTCTTGTACTTACATGGGCTATGTGTATCCTGGCACCGGTCAGCTCTGCAATAGCTATATCCCTGTAAACCATTACGGCTTCAGCAGCGTTTGGTATTCCGTTCAGACCGAGTTTAGTCGCAACCTCTCCCTCGTTCATGGCCCCGCCCGAAAGAGACGGATCTTCGCAATGAGAAATCACGGGCAAGTCAAAACCTTTGGCATATTCACATAACCGCCGCATGAACCTTGAATCAACAACCGGCATCCCGTCATCAGAGACCGCAACCGCCCCTGCATCCTTCATCTCGGCTAATGGTGCGAGTGTTTCGCCTTTAAGCCCGATGCTTGCGGCCCCTATGGGGAACAATTTTGCCTTGGCGGCCTCTTTGGCTTTTTGTAGTAAAAACAATACAGCATTGGCGTTGTCGCATACAGGGTCAGTATTGGCCATGGGGCAAACGGCACAGAATCCTCCCGCTGCCGCAGCCTGAAGCCCTGTTTTTATCGTCTCCTTATATTCATGGCCCGGCTGTCGTAAATGGACATGCATGTCAATAAGTCCCGGAACGATGTAGCATCCTTTGGCATTGATAACATGTAAATCAGCCTCATCGCCGGGGGCCGATTGTATGGAGTCATTTATTGATGAAATTTTACCATCTTCGATGAGAAGATCAGCATCACGATCAGCTCCAGGAGGATCAATTATTTTTCCTCCTTTAATCAGGATTTTCATTTCGCCTTCCTCCAGCGAGCAGATAAAAAACAGCCATACGTACAGCAACTCCGCATCCCGCTTGTTCAAGGATAACGGATGCAGGTCCGTCTGCTACCTCCGGGGATATTTCAACGCCCCTGTTTATTGGACCGGGATGCATGACAAAAGCACCTGGCTTGAGGAGCCCCGCTCTTTTTTGTGTCAGACCATATTTCATGTGATATTCCCTGAGACTTGGGAAAAGACAGGCATCTCTGCCCCTTCGTTCCTTTTGTATTCTAAGCAAGATAACCGCATCAGCGTGCCTTATCGCGGAATCGATATCAGTCGCAACTTCAGCACCTAATTTTTCTATTCCCGGAGGAATCATGGTCAGAGGCCCGAAAACCATCACCCTGGCCCCCAGCTTTACAAAACCTGCTATATCGGAACGTGCGACACGGCTGTGGGCTATATCGCCGATTATCGATATGGTTCGACCTTTCAAACCCCCAAGGCGGCGTCTTGCGACCATCATATCCAACAACGCCTGGGTCGGATGTGAATGCATGCCATCACCCGCATTGATCACGCCGGATGAAAGCCTGGTCGCAAGAAAATGGGGAGCACCGGCGGCTGAATGCCTGATCACCAGGAGATCCGGACGCATGGTCTCAATGTTTTTCGCGGTATCCAGAAGGGTTTCACCTTTAACAATACTACTCGAAGATGCTGTAATCGAAAGAGTGTCAGCTGAAAGACGTTTAGCCGCCACCTCAAACGATATCCTGGTTCTTGTGCTCGGTTCCATAAAAAAGAAGACAACCGTTTTTCCTTTGAGCACCGGCACCTTCTTCACAGGACGTGAGGATATCTCTTCCAGGTTTTCCGCAGTATCGAGTATCATGGTTATCTCTTTTGCTGAAAGCGACTCGATATCCAACAGGTCTTTTTTTTTCCAGTAGATGGCTTGCTGCATGGTTTCACCGTAACTGGTTAATTTTCCCACGATAATCCAAATTAAAGAATATTGGAAGCCAATGCTCACAGATCCGGGGAAATAACAGGAATACAACAAACAAAAATAATTAAAGCTAATGCAATATCATGCCCAACCTGTTCCATCGAACAGAAAAGGAATCATGGTCCCAGGACCAGTAAATAATAAAAGCCTTGCCTTCAATATCGGAATCCGGAACAAATCCCCAGAAACGGCTGTCCAAGCTGTTATCTCTGTTATCTCCCATTACAAAATAGGACCCTTCGGGAACCGTTACAGGCCCGAAGTTATCCCTCTTGCTCAATTGACGAGGAATGATATTAAGGTCCCCGTGAACACCGGGATCATTTCTCCATAACTTGCCATTGATGAAAACCCGCTTGTTTTTTATCTCAATAGTGTCTCCGGGAAGACCGACCACCCTTTTTATGAAATCCATGTCAGGATTAACCGGATACTTGAAGACAATTATATCTCCCCTTGATGGCGTGGAAACCGGGATCAGCTTAACGCGTATATACGGAAGCCTGACGCCATATATGAATTTATTGACAAGTATATGGTCCCCAACAAGAAGTGTAGGCTCCATGGAACCGGAAGGGATCTTGAACGCCTGGATTATAAATGTTCGGATAAAAAGGGCAAGTATGAGGGCAATAACAATCGCCTCAATGTTTTCTCTTAGTTTGCTTTTGGCGCGGGGCCCTGCTTCGCTGCTTTCACTCACGCCTTTGTTATTCTTGATATCAACATTTGTATTCACAGTTATTCCCTTTTGGCTTACAAAATCCATCATGAACAGATGTCGGGTTGTAAAAAGTCCATCATCCGGCCGAGGGCGGTTTAGCCCCGGCCGGGGATGGGGGTGGAACCATTTGAATTCATTTCAAATGACGTGGGAGGGGAAGCCCTCCCACGTCTCGTAAAAAGCGTTTTTCGCTTTTTTACGAGATCATCATAGATGATCAGGCGTAAAACTTTTTATAATTATATTTCAGATGAAACGCTTGCTCCTTGTCAGCTCCTCTGGATATAACTCAAACCTCAATCCTCAACACCTGACGTAGAAATATTCCCGCCAAACGATTTTTGGATCTTTTCAGTTTTGGAAAGAATATTTGCTTTAACCCAATTTCCATCCCACCATTCAATGGGATCTGCAAAAATATGATCTATGATAATGGCGAAATGCAGATGATCACCTCCCGCAAGACCACTGGAGCCCGTGTGTCCTATAATACTTCCTTTTTTTACCATTTCTCCTGCTGAAACCAAAATCCGGCTTAAATGGCCATAAAGGCTCATGAGCCCGAAACCGTGATCGATTACAACAGCATTTCCATATATCCCTGCATTCCCTGCAAAGACAACCTTGCCGGAATTGGCCGCAGGCACAGGCGCGTTTCTTATGGCAGCGAGATCTATGCCCATATGATCCGCCTGGCTAATAGCCTTGCCCTTGTACATGTATGTCCTGTGATCAGCAAAAAATGCCATTGTAGAAGATCTCGGAAGTCTCAAGAACCGGCCTGACCAATAAAATTCGGGATCACTCTGAGTGCCTAATGATAATAAAAAGCTGTTGTTTCTATCGCGCAAAACGGTATTTACAAACATGAATTGTTCAATGGGCTTTTTGTCCGCAGGAAATCCTTCGACATTTGAAAATTCCGGAAGGACCTTGTTTAAAAAAGAATCGCTGATATTTATCTCCCGGTTACGGAATTTACGCTCTATTATATGATGATAGAATCCCTTGGCCGACCGGTTGCCTGCCATGTCAACCGCAACAACCTCCAGACGGGTCTTTTTTCCCTGTCGGGGTTTCAGGGCGAATAATGAAAGAAACAGATTTTGTGATTCGGCAAGTCCGCTCCTGCCCGCGAAAAGATCACCGTCCACGCTGACGCCATGAACCCGGCATGGTTCTGATAACCGGTAGACAAGAAGACAACATCCCCCGGAACGAATGTTATGCTGGCCGGTAAGAACTTCTATCTTTGGGGGGACTGTATCAAGAATCCATTCTTTTTCAATTATTGAACGATTCCCTGAAAACCAGTTGCGCAATGAATGATCTGTTGCAGAAACAACAAGTTTCACAGGGCCGTCGGCCAGACCCAGCTTTTTGGCATTGATCTCAAGCCCGATCTCCACATGATGAACATTATCTTTTCTTTGATAGTGCTTTTCTTTTAGAATCTTTTTCTGCTTGTCAATGCCTGAAACTGAAACAGTGATGCCGCGGATTCCTGAGCGCGGATCAGAAACTTCCACACTCACTTTCGTGCGGGCCGTGAGATAAGCATCAGGACCTTTTATGGTGATAACAGGTGCAACACCTTCATACATGCCGGCAATGATCCATGTGCCGTAAGCAGCGGCACCAATCAAAAAAATTATAGAAATAATAAAAAAAAATTTCCTGGATTTTTTTTCTTTTTTCTTGAACACCATTTATCAATCCTTGTCATCAACTACTTTTTTTGTTGTCAAAAGTAATCAAGGTTAGCGTAAGAACACGATCTTGAATCACGATAAAACACTTTGATTTCATCGGACCAAGGCCGATCCGTCCGAACTCGTGTCGAAATCGTGGTAAAATTTGGATCAATTTACATAACAGGGCTCGGAGTTCCAGGCAAGGAGAAACTCTTTGCAATAATAAATGATTTAAAACACGTTATTGTGCACCAAGATCCGGAGACAAAATAACAAAATAATCTAAAGTTTCACTTCACCGACGTCGGTGAAGTGAAACGAATTCAGGATAGACGCAATCTTAAAAAATCAAACTTCTGATCCCACAAACGATTCAACTTGATTGAAAACAGAGTTGGCGGCTTTGTACAGAAAAAAGTTTCAATCCATCTATCTTTGTATATTTCCTGGAAGGATGAAATTGTAGCGTTTAGACAGTAAGCGTGTCGAGAAAAAGCGCTGAATCTTCCTCAACCGCAAGAACAAAGACCATATGAATGCGTCATTTTTATAATATGAACTGACTTCATCCTCTGAAAACGGCTCCAAATTAACACCTGAATCCCGGCATATGTTTGAAAATATCTCCATAGCTGCCCGAATCCTGTCCGGACGTCCTTCTTTGTAAAAATTTGCAGCTATATCAATCAATACAAGTCGCAGATCATAATAACGGTCAAGAACCTCCTGCAGAAAAAAATATTTTACAAGCCAAACAAGTAATGGAGGACAGCTTGATAAAAAGATTTCTGTGTCGAGTTGTTCATGTCCGTTCTTCCTGTAAAGCGGGGTGGTTATGTCAAAATAAAAAAGATCTGAACCGTCTGCCTGGAAGGACCAGTTGGATATCTGGCCGTCAATTCCCAATGAACGTGCAGGCAGATTATCCTGATTCCACAGGTATACGGCACACAATTTCCTGCAAACCGCTTCCATCAATGCGACAAAAGTATCGTCATCTCCTTCCTTTACAATCACGTTCCCGATGCTTTCAGCCTGAAGCACAGGCTGAGCAACATAGACGATCCTTTCACCATAGCGGTTTTCCATATCCAGCACCCGGTAATCAGGAACTTTGATTGAACATTCGTTCAACAGGTAACAATATTCACACACGGTTTGTTTATATTCTGCAACGCTGTTTTCATCTTTGAAAGGAGGCATACGCTTGAATGCTATCCCGGGATTCAGGTCATCTATGACAAATGTAGTGGAAATTTCACCATAGCCTAGAATCCTTGGGGGAATATCGCTCTTTTCTGGATACGCCGGGTTAAGACCATTTTCAAATTGAAGGAGCAAGTCCATATTGATGGTATCCATTTTTGTCCGCCCCCTTGATATTATGATCAGGAAACAAAGGCCGCCGCCATTTCGACCGCCTTTTCCAGCCTTTCTGTTATCTCACTGGCTAACGACTTATTTATTATGAGTGGTGGCAGAAACTGTAGTACCGATGTATCATTGCCAGCATATACACAAAGTAGTCCGCAATCGTAACAAGCCTTTGACAAAAGAGGCCCGAAATCAGGTCGTGCGGTTTTTATACCACACATGAGGCCCTTCTGTCTTATCTCCACGATAAATTCAGGGTATGCTTTTTTTATCTTGTCCATGCCCGAAGCAAATTCAACGGCCAGATTCCGGACATGGGAAAGAAAACCGGGCCGGGAGGTTATTTCTATCACCTTCATGGCTACCGGGCATCCTATGTCTGCACCTCCTGTGGTGGAAATATGGATGAACGGATCGTCATGAAAGACAGATTCAAGCTCATTCCTAATTATGGTTGCAGATATAGGGTATATCCCTCCAGAAAGTCCCTTGGCACACACAATTATGTCAGGAACTACCCCATAATGCTCTATCCCCCAGAAAAGACCTGTTCTGCCCAGGCCGGTCTGGACTTCATCAATAATTAAAAGGCTTCCGTTTATCTCGCATATCTTTTTGACGTTCTGGAAGTAATCCTCATCAGGGATGGGCATACCGAGGGTGGCTGGAATAGTTTCGAGTATGACCGCAGCCACATCAGGACCGACAGCTTTTTCTAATGCATCCGTGTCGTTGAACTTGACCTGAAGAAAATCCGGCGAAGATGACAAAAATGGCTCCCTGAACTTCGGATCACCGGCGGCAAGGGCAAGGCCGGTATGACCGTGATAGCCACCCGCGGCTGATATAATTCTTCTTCTGCCCGTGGCGCCTCTTGCGATTTTGATGGCAGTGTCAATCGCTTCTCCTCCACCTGCACCGAAAACAACGAAATCCAGACCAGGAGGAGAGACAGAAGCAAGGGCTTCAGCCAAAAGCGCCTTCTGTTTGCTCACGAAATGATGATTTCCTATATCCAGGGTTTCAAGCGCATCCATGAGAGCTGAAACAATTTCGGGATGCCTGTGCCCTAAATTATATACTCCCCCGTTGCAATGGCAGTTTATCAGCCTCTTATCCTCCTCAATGTCCCAGACATAGGGACCTTCACGCTTTCCAAAGACAAAAGGAAGTCCATAATCCAGAAAGAAGGATGCCTTTTTCGATGAAACATGCTTCGCGTACTTTTTGAAAACCGTAGCCTTGTCCATAATTGTTCCCGTATTTGAATAATAGTGATCCTGGCAGGCTGTTAAATATTTAGGTTCAAGCTCCGCCAGAGGTAATGCTTTCATTTTCCAGGTCAGGTATCCAAATTGTGTATTTTACCCCTGCCCCTGGACTTGTCTCGCACTCAATGGTCCCTTTCATCCTCTGGGTAACAAGATTGTATACCAGGTGCATGCCCAGCCCGGTTCCGCCCTCGTGTCTTTTCGTCGTAAAAAAGGGCTCAAAGAGCCGCGAACGTGTCATTTCATCCATACCCGAACCGTTATCCATGTATACAAAACTTATCCCCCCTTGATCAGGTATTATCTTGATAGAGATTACACCTTCTTCCATATCCGCAAAACCATGTATCAATGAATTTATGATAAGGTTTGTTACGATCTGTGCCAGAGCTCCTGGATCGGTGTGAATGGAGACAGAATCCAGAGAGTCTATAATGATCCTGTGCTGGGTACGTTTCAACTTTGGCCTGAGACTGACCAGTATCTCCTCAAGATAAGATTTTACTTCAAACTTTCGTATCTTCTCAGTGGACTGGTCTACCGCAACCTGCTTGAAACTCCGGATAAGATCAGCCGCCCTGTTGAGGTTGGAGAGTATAAGCGTGGTCGCTTCTGATGCACGCTTGATATACTCTGAAAGGGCGGGTGGAAGATCGGGATACATCTTACCTATTTCTTCTATTTCAGATGTTTTTTCCTTTAAAAATGAAGTGGCCGTGACAGCCACCCCGAGAGGGGTGTTCACTTCGTGGGCGACACCGGCCACTAGGTCCCCAAGGGAAGCCATCTTCTCAGTTTCAACAAGTTTTTTCTGGGTGGCACGAAGTTCTTGCAATGATCTTTCCAGTTCCGCGGTGCGCTGCTTGACCCTTTCTTCCAATTCCTCGTTTAATTTACGTATCTCGTTTTCAGCTTTTATCCTCTCTGTGATGTCGGTCACCATGGCAAACGAACCGATCTGGCGGTTACCCTCGAAAAGGGGAGTGGCCTTGACAAGGCAATGGACAACTGAATCATCCGGTCTCCTGAAGGTTACTTCATATGCACTCCGCCTTCCCTCTTTTCGCAGTTCGAGCTCCTTTTTAAACAGCTCCACGTTTTTTTCGTCAACACTGGTAAGGATATTCCTGCCTATAAGCTGGGACCTTGTCATGCCAAGTATGGCACACATTTCAGGATTGACATCTGTTATGTACGCATCATTATCCAGCTCAACGAATCCTTCATTCGCGGTTTTTATAAATGACCTGAGCTTTGACTCGGCTTTTTTGAGGTCCTCGAACAGCATGGCGCTTTCAAGAGAAATTGCGGCCTGTGAAGATATCACACGTAATGCTTCAAGGTGTTCCTCTTTGAAAGCTCCATAAACAAGAGAATTTTCAGCATACAAAATACCGACAAGATACTTCTGGTGGACTATGGGCATACAAAGGACAGATTTGGGTCTTGTCGCTTCGATGTAAGGATCCGACCCGTAAATTTCATCAGTTGCAGCATCAGATAGGACTATCGTCTTATGTGTCTTTTCAACAAATCTGATTATGGATTCCGGGAGAGACGCCTCCTTAATAGGTATACCCAGCTGTACTGAAATCTTGTCTGTTCCGGGATCTTTTTCCGCCTCCACAAAAAAATCCGCCTCATGTTTCAACAGGAGTTTAGCAGAATCAGCGCCCGCATTCTCGATTATCAAAGCCATCAACTTCTTCATCAGGTCACCGAGTCTGATTTCTGCAGCCAGCACCTGGGAAGCTTTGAAAACTGAGACAGCATCGAGTCTTGCGGCGCTGTGCTCCAGGCCTGCCAGTTCCGGATAGCCTTTGCTCTGTGCTCCTCCAGTGGATATTTCAAAAATTTCCCTGTAAATCGCCTCCATTTGTTTTACTTTTGCAACCGCCCCCCAGATTCTGTACTGATCCCTGGCCTTTACGAGGTATTCCCTGGCCAGCAGAGGCTCATCTATGCATAGCCAGAACTTGCCGTAACATTCATTGGCTATGGCTCGAATATTTGGATAGTTGTTGTGCGCTGCTTTCTCTATTGCTTCCTTGTAAAGCCTTCGCGCATCAGATTCTCTTCCATCTAAAGCAGCCAATTCTGCTTCAATAAGCAGCTGCATGTGTAAAAAATTTTCAGGGCAGGCTTGGGCCCACGCCTTCATTCGTTTAAGGTGGGTTTTGACACGGGAATGGAGTTTTTCCTTCTCCCCGGGATCCATTGTTTCACGCATGCACTGAATGCGCGTAAGTGAGGCGTAAAAGAAAAGCACAGGGACATACAGCATTCCGGTAACACCATCGGAATAGGCCTCTGATTCCTCGGCAAATATCACCGCATCACGATAATAACCGAACAAATATGACAGCATGGTCTTA
>CAYVIE010000094.1:0-11968 GCA_964451355.1 uncultured Desulfobacteraceae bacterium | reverse complement strand
TTGATGAATTCAATAAAAGTGGCTTGAAACAAAAAGATATAGACAAGATCCTTGGGAAAAATGCGGAAGAACTTCTCAATATCACGCATTAAACCATCTAAACGGTCTGCCAATCCTATTGCCCGGTAAAAAGATGAATCCTATTTACAACAGACTACAGAAAATAACTTTGAAAATAGCATCGCGTTATCCAGAACCTGATTTCTACAGTGATTTTCAACAAGAAGTAAGCCGTTCTGAAAATTTCTTCTCAACAGACCCCATTGTAACAAGACTGAAGCGACAGGTTGAAGATCTCATAGAAAACGATTTTGGTCATGGACTTGCACATGTAACAAAGGTGGCACTGGATGCTGGCGCGGTAATCCTGATAGAGGGCATGCGCAGGAACTGGCCAGAGAAGAAAATCGAGCATTTCATGAGGCTTGTTCAATGCGCGGGTTTACTGCACGACATTATGAGAAAAGAAAAAAATCACGCGATAAAAGGAGCTGCTGCTGCGGAAAAAATTCTCGCAGACTATCCATTTGCCCCTGGAGATATAACCTGTATATCAAACGCAATACGGAACCACGAGGCATTTGGAGTGCGTGCTAAAACAGGATCCGAGGCTGATGATCTGGTTTCAGATTCTCTTTATGACTCTGATAAATTCCGGTTTGGCCC
Organism: uncultured Desulfobacteraceae bacterium; assembly: GCA_964451355.1. Taxonomy (GTDB): domain Bacteria; phylum Desulfobacterota; class Desulfobacteria; order Desulfobacterales; family Desulfosalsimonadaceae; genus CAYVIE01. Next base: position 11,302 of record CAYVIE010000094.1, on the reverse strand, counting down.
TGAAAATTTCACCCATACTGTATGGGATATGATCAGGCTGATGGATATCCCTTTATCAAAGTTTTTATCACTTTTCCCAAAGGGCATGGCATTTCTGGAACGCATAAAGGCCACATTTCGGACTGAAACAGGCAAGGAATACGGACCTCAATTCATAGAGATCGGACTTTCCATCGGGAATGAACTCTTTGCGTATATAGAAAAAGAAGGTTTAGCACAATCATGTAAACCCAGCGGCTCACCGGAAATCGCAGGAAACAAATAGGAGCATCCTCTCAGGTGCTTAACCACAAGCCAACCATAAAAACCATGTGGATTTATTCTTGATTTTTATATCCCTACCTATCAATCCCGCCCAAGGGCCATATCCGCCCTCCCAGGCGATATCTAAATAACCTGCCGCAATAAGGTTGTTTAAATATCATTGTGATTCCGGGCCGGGATCATAGACCAGCGGCAGAGGCTCTTTTCTCACGTGTTCCCCTGGGCGACAAGATGGGGGTACTTAGCATAAGGGCAGAAGCTCCGTCCATCCGCTGGATATCAAGTGTAAGATTATCCCTGTCGATCTCGAAGTATTTTGTGATCACATCAACAAGATCCCTTTGCAAAGATGCAAGCATGCCGTCGTCAACCTCCAGCTTGTCGTAAATCAGCGCGAATTGAAGGCGTTTTTTTGCAATATCCTTGCTATCGGTCCTGTTGAAAAGTTTTTTCAATATTCTGTTCAACGACATATCAGCACCCCTAGTTCTTTCGGGCAAGACGCAGTCCTATTTTCTTCCAGAACGACCTCTGATCCGTGGGATCCTCCACAGGCAGGTCCGGATGACCATTCAAACGCATGGCTATTCTTTGAAAAGCCTTTCCGGCCTTTGAATCATTTCGTTTCACCACAGGATCACCGGTATTCGTTGCAACAACCACGGTCTCATCAAGCTCGACTATGCCTATCAATGGAATTGAAAGAACGCTAACCACGTCGTCAGGGGCTAGCATATCGCCTTTTTTTACCATTTTAGGCACAATCCTGTTTATGATGAGCTTAGATTCGATCTCCCTTGCACAAAGCAAGCCGATCACCCTGTCAGCATCTCTTACCGAGGAAACCTCGGGAGTGCAGACCACAATAGCCTCGTCAGCGCCCTCCACCGCATTTTTGAAACCCTGCTCAATCCCGGCCGGACAGTCAAGCAATGCAAAATCGAATTCCTTTTTCAGGCGCTTGCACAGCCATGCCATGTTTTCGGGTTTAACAGCGGTTTTTTCATCGCTCTGGGATGCCGGTAACAGATACAGGTTTTCGATCCTGCGGTCTTTCACCAAGGCTTGCTTGAGCTTGCACCGGCCGCACACTACATCAACAATGTTGAAGACTATGCGATTCTCCAGCCCCATTACCACATCAAGATTTCTCAGGCCGATGTCCATATCGACCACAACCACACGCTTCCCCATGGACGCCAGCGCGGCCCCCACAGATGCGGTAACCGTGGTCTTGCCGACACCCCCTTTACCCGATGTGACGACAATCACTTTCCCATCCACGCGGCACCTCTCGTTGTTGTGTTAGATTTTATTTACCTTTGATTCCGGCATATTGGCCATAAGCCATCCCGCCCCACATGGAGCAGGGCTTATCTCACTACCTGGCCTGCGGCATGGCGAGCCGCTTGAAAGGATGATTTTTCACGTAGTCATCTACAACCAGACGGTTCTTTTCAATATGCGCGTACTCTGGCCCCCTCCCCTTGGATGACGACGAGCCGGCTGCGACATAACCACCGATCTGAACCTGGGTTGGTCTGAAATCAAGGGCCGCTATTATGGCGTCCTCGTTGTCCGGCTGCCCTGCGGAAGCAGATCCCATGAGAGAGCCGAAAACGATTATGTCGCCACCGGCAACAGCCTCGGCCCCTGGATTGAGATCGCCCAGTATCACAAGATGGCGCTGTGCTGTAATCTTCTGGCCCGAGCGAACCCTCCCTGCTATCATCATGACATCGCCTGAATGAGTTGATGCCTCTTTTTGCATTTGTTCATCCCCTTGGACCGGATCATTGGCTTCCTTGTCATCCGAAGGAAGGGTCACGGATGCGACCCGGAAAGACTGGACCAGAAGTTTGGATAGACCCTGTATCAGCTCAATATCATAATCCCTGGTTCCAGGATCGATTACAACACGGGCGCCTGTGGCAAGGCGCCCCAACCTGGAAAATTCCTGGATAAGCATATTTTCTATAATATCCCTGGGAGCGTCAGGATCGATGAATACGCGTATACCGCCTCCCATCCCCTTTACGGAGACAGCCGGTGTGTCATGTGCTTCCATCTGCATTGAGCCGGAATTATCATTAACAAAAAATCCACTTCATCATGTGTTTTAAACAGGATACATGTAGCACATATTGTATAAACCAACCAATTACAGGAAGTCAAGAAGAAAAGGGGTCAAATCAACGTTTGATGAACCATTTTGCTGAAGCATCTGTAACACCATGAGCAGAAAGGAGGACTTGAATCCTTGTCTTTGTCTCAGAATTACGATTTGTTACGATTTTCCATCATCACCTGGCGGTGTGACAGGAGATGGTATATTATCATAAAAATATTTTATCCTGAAACGGATCCAGGATTTTTTTATCAGCGAGTTACAGCAAAAGATTGATTGGTAAAAATCAATCATTTCCTGAAAGCCGATATAACAAGAAAGACACCCAGAAAACCGGCTACAGCAAGACCGGCTATTCCCGGGAACGAACTCCCCCCAATTACAGGAGGTGTATTTGAGGCTATCATGATCGGAGATGCAATGAACAAGGCGGCGCATATGATAGATAATGAAATTCTTTTACCCAACTTGTATTGCGAGGATATAATCTTATCTATACTGTCACTTGAAAGGCTCAGGTAAAGCTTCTGCTCCCTTATCAATTTAGACAATTCCAGCATATCCGTTGGGAAATGCTTGATAAAACGAATCGCCTCAGCAGAAAAAGCAAGAGTCTCCTCGGCCACTCTGTGGGGTGCAAGCCTGCCCAGCTTGACTTGAGATATAAACGGTTCGGCCTGGGCTATCATATCAAAATCAGGATCCAGCCTTCTGGCAATTCCCTCGATAGTCGCAAGGGCCTTCATCATCAAAAAAATATCCGGAGGAATCCTCAACCTGTGGCGGGAGACCATTTCCAGCAAATCCTGGACCAATTCGGCTATATTCAAGTCCTTCAGCGTCTTGTACAGATGCCTTGCCATGAAATCAGCGACATCCTTTTCCAGAAGCCTGGTGTCGGGCCTCTTGTCCCAGAGCGTGATCCTGAGAAGCTGGCGTGTGGCAAGCATGGGATTTTCATGAACCACGCTGTCGATCAGGTCCACGAAATCTTCCTTGGTCTGCTGGTCGACCATCCCTACCTGGCCGAAGTCTAGCATAACGATCACGCCATTGGGCAAAACAAAGATGTTGCCGGAATGAGGATCCGAGTGAAAAAAACCATGATCGAATATCTGCTTCAATACGATATCGGCCCCTCTTTTAGTTATGAGCTTCTTGTCTATGCCAAGACGATCGAGCTCATCCATGTCAGAGACCTTTACGCCGTATATGAATTCCATGCACAGGACCTGCTTGCCCGTGAGCTCGTGAATAACTTCAGGAATGTGTATATGTGAATCGTCTTTAAAGTTTGCGGCAAACCTTTCCATGTGAGCCGCCTCTATCCTGAAATCGAGCTCCCTTGCAATGGTTCTGGCAAATTCTTCCACTATCTTTGTCGGCTTTATAAAAGCGAATTCCTCAATATGCTGTTGGGCTTTTAAAGCCAAATGGTAAAGTATCCCGATATCAACGGCTATCATTGATGCTATACCCGGCCTGCGGACCTTTACCGCAACCTCGCGGCCGTCCTTCAGGCGCGCCTTGTGCACCTGGCCAATAGATGCCGATGCCAGCGGATCCTTTTCAAAAGATTCAAAAACGGCCTCCACGGGTCTGCCCAGTTCGGATTCAATGATTTTTTTTATCTCATCATAGGGGCTTGGGGGAACATTGTCCTGGAGCCTTGCCAGCTCATCCATAAGTTCAACCGGGACAAAATCCGGCCTCATTGAAAGTGCCTGGCCAAGCTTTATGAAGGTAGGGCCCAGCTCCTCCATGGCAAGTCGTATCCTGGAAAACCCGGAAAGCCCCTCTGCGGGGCCGGCACCCGACTTTCGCCGTGCGAAGATCCTCTTTAAGCCTCGGCCCAACGCCTTGTCGAAGAAAAAAAGATCAACCAGATCTGTAAAACCATATTTGAAAAGAACCGATATTATCTCGCGGTATCGGGAAAGGTGGGAATAGGTGAGACCGGATGCAGCGATTTTCTTTAAATTCCACATCGTGTGATATCCACAAGGATATGAGGCTCTTGGTTTGGGCATTCCCTGCCTGCGGCCGGGACAAGCCTGATCTTAATCATATGGGCGGGGTTGCCCCGCCCATATAAGCCCGAACAATGCCCTTCTACGAGTTATGTGCGCAACCGGAAACGAGATAAAATAAAGAAATCAACCTCCAAAGGAAGGCTCCGGCATATCAACAGCGGCCGGATACATTTCATTTATCGCATCGAACTTGCCAAATGTCACGGAAAGCAGGTTCATGATAAAGAATCCGGCGGTCTGAACGACCCCATAGTAATAACCGGCATCCTTGCCTTTTTCAGCCTTTGCCTTCCATGCCTCAAAATCAGCGCTTCCAGCGGACTTTTCCAGTTTCCCCGCAGCAATTACCGCCCGCCACAGGTGCATCCATGCAAAGGTTACATCTCCGGTGACTTCCAGGAAGGGATGAGCATAGGCATACGCTGCAAGTATATCATCGCTTCGAGCAGCCTTGGCAATGGCAAAAGCGGTCTCCTCAAGCCTGTTGACCGCCTTTTCAAACCTCTGGGCCATTTCAGTAAGCGCCGGAATCTTTCTGGCCTGCTCTATGGTCTTGCGCATATCACCTAAGTATTCGATAAAAGCCTCTCCTTTTCTCAATCCGAGCTTTCTGCCCAAAAGGTCCATGGCCTGGATGCCATTTGTCCCTTCATATATCATGAATATACGGCAATCGCGCATAAGCTGTTCAGCAGGATACTCTTTTGTATATCCATAACCGCCGTACACCTGGACACCATGGCTCGTCACCTCAAGGGATTTATCGGTGATATAACCCTTAATTATAGGCGTGAGTATGGCTGACCGGTCTTCCCAGCGCGCCTTTTCCTCGGGGGAGTCTGCCAGTGCCTCGTAATCATGAACAAGGCCGCCGTAATAGATAAGGCTGCGCATACCGTCGACATATGCCTTCATGGTAAGAAGCTGACGCCTGACATCAGGGTGCTGGATTATGGGAACTGAAGGAGCATTCGGATCTTTTCCAGCCAGGAGGTGCTTGCCCTGAATCCTTTGCCGGGCATAATCAAGGGCATACATATATGCAGCCGTAGCCACGGCAAACCCCTGGAGCCCCACCAGCTGGCGTGCCTCATTCATCATGAGAAACATCTCTCTCATCCCCTTGTTCTCCTCGCCAAGGAGCGTTCCCACACAGTTACCCTTGCCGCCGAGCACCAGGGTGCATGTACTGTTGCCATGAAGCCCCATCTTTTCCTCGATGCCTGTACACACGACATCATTGAACTCGCCAAGGCTTCCGTCAGGATTTACCCTGTATTTCGGAACAATGAACAAGGACAGCCCTTTGGTTCCGGGAGGCGCCCCCTCGATCCTTGCAAGCACTGGATGCACGATATTTTCCACCATATCGTGCTCGCCACCGGAAATAAAAATCTTTGTCCCGGTAATCGAGTATGTTCCATCAGGGTTGCGTACAGCTTTTGTAGTAAGAGCACCCACATCAGAACCCGCCTCGGGCTCGGTGAGCAGCATTGTACCTGACCACTTGCCCGAATAGAGATTCTTCAAATAAAGCTTTTTCTGCTCCTCGGTTCCAAAGGTTTCTATCAGTTTTGCAGCACCGTGGGTCAGACCATGATAGAGCATAAAAGCGGAATTGGCGCCATAAAAATACTCATTTGCAGCAAGGGAGACCGTTTTCGGCATGCCCTGGCCGCCCCACTGGGGATCGTCTATCATGGCAAGCCATTCGCCCTCCCGGTAAAGCTTGTTGATTCTATGAAATGATTCCGGAACAAAGACCTTGCCGTTTTCAAACCTGCACCCCTCGTCGCTCTCCTTGAGGGTGGGCAGAATCTCCTTTATTGCAAGATTCCTCGCCTCTGTAACGATCATCTCGATAACCTTGCGGTTGAACTCGGCAAAACGCTTGGTCTTTGCGAGCTTGTCGATTTCCATCTGCTCGAATAAAACAAAATCTACATCCCTGCGGTCGGCTATCTGTTGGGCCATGAGGTTCTCCTTTTCTTCCGGTTTACTATGAAAAAGCTATATGAAAAAAAATCACTATTACACGTTAACAGGCACCAAGAACAATTGTAATGAAAACTTCCCGGATCAGGAACAGATTCTCCCTGGAAAGTTATCAAATAGTAAATCGGAGAGTTTGTAAAATGATATGCATTCAAAGTCAAGCAAAGGAGAAGATTCGTTTTCAGTGGCCAGGTTAATGTTTCCAGCTTGACTGGAACTCGCATAATTGCTAAAAAGTAGAAAATCTAATGCTCCACTTATAGAAAATAACAGGCATTTATACCCTTTTATTTTTAAGGAGGGTGCAATGCAAAAAAAAGCCTGCCCCGGCGCCCTGGAATTATGGCGGCGCAAAGAGACCATCACTGCTGAAGATAACCTTGAGCTGGTTCTTTCCTCTGTAAAAAACCTTCCCCTGCCTTACTGGGAAAAAAATTTTTTCTTCATGGGCGCACCATCACTCAGGCTTGCAAATGAGACCAGCGGCAATTTCCCTAAAGGCACTCAAAACAGAAAGAAACGATTTCCAATATTCTGCATCGATGCTTCTAAAAAAGCAGGAGCGCTTGTTTGCCCTGTCAGCCGCAAAAAACCGTTCTATAAAGGGGAATTCCGTTACATTAAACAGGGATGTACCTTATTGCACACCAACCAAACTCTTCAACACAACTCTTACCTTGTCGAACGAATAACATTTAATATACCAAAAGATCTGGCCTTCTCCCTCTACTTTTTTGGTGAAGTTCCCGGCGATTGTATAATATCCGGGAGGAATTCATAATTACTCAACTAACGGTAGATGCAATGATCGATCTAAAAGAATTCCTCAATTCCAATCAGGGCGGGCTTTTTATAAACAGGATTGTCAAATGTATTAAAAACCATATCATACATCACCCTGCCTTACTGGTAAATATTCAAAAAATTCTGGGAGAAAATTATAACATTCAAACCGTTTCAGGAGGAGATGCGGTTGGCGAGGATGATCTGCTTGAAAAGGCGTTAAAGTCAGAACTGCAATTATTCCTTATTAAAAACGAAAAACAGGTATCAGCATTAGTCAGTAATCCCAAGGGGGCAAATCTGCTTTGCATATGTTTCATTAATAAACTAAAAGACAAGATCCGCTCAAAAAAGGGAGACCCTTATTCTTTTTTTAGAAAGTATGTTATTGACACCCTGCGGCGGACCGATCGGTTCAATGTTTCACAAGACAAAAATTCAAAAAAGATTACTCTTTCACAATCTGAAACAAAACAGATAGCCCCGCTCACTGATTCTGATCTCAAAGAAATCTCCTTTCCATATGATCGGATAAAAAATATAGATTTTGACTCCATTAGAAACCAAAAGGATATTTATCTGTTGGCAGAAACTTTTCTTTGTGAAATTTCAAAGAAAATCAAACAACCCAATGTAAAAATATTTATCGATGATTTTATTAAATGGCTCACGTTTCATATAAAAATTCCGGAATCTTCCTTGAGCTCACTTTCAGTTCAGCAGCAAGAAACTGATGATTCTGAACCACAAGATATTGACATACCCGATGAAAACAACAGGCCCGATGCTGGTGTTGATTTGAATTTCTATGTATCTGTAGCTGAAACCTTTGTAGCTCAGTTAGATTCGGATGACCGGCATATCGCATTTTTAAAATGGGTCAAGAATGAAAAACTTGAGAACATCGCAAAAAGTATTGGATCCAAATCTCCGGCGACTGCATCCTATCGTATAAAAAAGGTGGAAGATAAACTCCGCTCTCATATCAGGGAAATCGATTTCATATCGCCAGGCAATGATTACGATGAGAAAGAACTGTTAAAATTTTTTGATGTTCTGCTTGAGATTTTGAAAAAAGTTGAAGCCAACGCCGTATATATGGATAGCGACAACGTGGATAGCGATAACGTATAATTGGACATTTCAAATCAAATTAATCATATCATTCGTAGCTAGTGAGAGTATAAAATGTCAGCAGATCAGTTGAAACAGGCCTTGAAGGAAGCAAAAATATTCAGGCTGTGCCCTCCTTCTTCAGCAATTGTGCAAAACCCTTCAGCATACGAGCAACACAAGCTCAAGTGCATATATTGTAAAAATCGCAGACCAGATGAAGATCAAGAAATAACCTTCCCCCCATTGTCTGTTCCAAAACCTGAAAAAGGTGATCTGTGCTTATTGAAACCGGAGCTCTCCACCTGGTTTGAGCACGACTATTACTCAGCACCTATCGTTTATTTAATAGATATTGATAACGAAACCGGGGGCTGCATGGTTGCGCAGACCTACCATGACACCAGGATGGCCGCACCTGGAGACCTTATTATTCAAGACGAAAACCTGATCCTTGGGGAAATATTCATTGAAACCTGGAACTGCTATACCCTGAAAACTGAATGGCTGTTGCCGTTTTATAAACTGCCGGCAGAAATCACAAAAACAGTTATAGATATGAAATCCACCAACAACCATCCCAGCCGGGCGCCATTGCCGCCCCCTATGAAAGAACACGATCCCAGGGAATATTTTCGGGAGCTTGAAACAAAGGTAGGATATGTGTTTGCATCTCAGGCCGCCACTGAACTCATGTTTGAAATCGAAAGCCGGTCAGAAGATAATAAAAAAATCGTCATCTCTTTGACACAGGCCCTTAAAAAAAAGGTGCCAGACATTCATTGGTCAGCCCAGCCTGAAACAGAATTTCAGGTCTTTGCCGCTGCCAGGACAAAAGAATCTGCATATTCCCTTGCAGCTTCATCTGAAAGACCCGCACAATTTATATCCGTTAATGTAACTGAATATCATAATGAAGAAATTATAAAATTCGAAGTCCACAGGGCTAAACTTCTGATGTTCGACCAGGATGAGACTGGCATACGGATTGGCGGCCAGGTTGAACACCCGGAGAAAATCGACCCGGAATCCTCCATAGCAGCATTTTGGATTACAAAAGACGGCGAGTATACCGATCCTGTCAGTATCGATTTTCAACATGATACAGGTTTTTTCTTCATTGAATTCAGTAAAAATACAGACCAGGAAGGTGAGCTTACCGTGGCCTTGATTTCAGAAAAATAAATTAAACTGCTACGCCTTTAAGCTTATCTATAATCTTAAATATTTTACCCCAAATCCCAAAGGATAATATCATTTCATAGAAAGGAAACATACATATAACATTTCATGATTGACCGAAATTCTCGTTATAATAAAAAAAAATACAGACAGCTTAATCCCAGCACTTACTTTTAGATACTTTAGAGAACCAATGCCGGACAATCCTTTTGAGTTCCTGAAATTCCTGTTTATGATTAATCAACGAGATGAAAATATAGAAAGATTCATCTATAGGGATCTCTTTCTAAAAATTACTCATGATCCTGAATCACTCCCCCGCTTTATCGAGTCTTTTTATGAATCCAAGGTGGTAGAAAAAAGCAATACCGGCTTAGCGCCACTGTGCCACAGAGCAATAACTGCATTGGTTCTGTTATACCTGAGCCGATACAAGCTGGCTGATGCAGAACAGCTTGTCCGTATTATAAATTTTGATGAAGTGATCCAAGGAATCGAACCCATAGAAGCCTTGGCCGGCTCATGGAAGGCAATACCCGTGCTTCTATATGATCAGGAACAGCAAGTAGCAACAGTCAAATTATTCATCACGGGCATACTGCCGTCCCGTCCTGTACAGAATTATCCGACCTGGACGAGACCTTTACTAAGCAAAGAAAGCCTGCAAGGTGCTGAAAACGCCCTCGAAGCAGCGGCAAAGACGAAATCTGTCAGCGGCAAAGGGTTCTATTGGTTTCCATTGATAAACGATCCTCAAGGTCACTGGCAGGGCAATCCGCCAGCAGTTATTGAAGGTCATTCTCTGGCCCTGCCTTTAGCTCTTGGCTGGCTGGAACTGATGGAAGATCAAACAGAAAAGATTGCACCAATAGAGCTTGAACGAATAGCCACAGGTGGAATCAGTGCTGATGGTGAAATTTTGAAAGTAACCCATATAGATGAAAAACTAAAAAAAGCCGAAAATCTCGGATACAGGCTCTTTATTTATCCAGCCGCAAATTCACATCACAGCCAGCATGAAACACAAAAGATTGAAACTATCGTGGCAGAAGACCTACTCGGAGCTCAAGCCGCTTATTCCATGTACCAACCTGGCAACAGCAAGACAGTCACGCTGTTTCTTGAAATGCTTTCCAGCCCTGATGGTTTTGCCAATAACTTTGATTCTGTCCCGGTTACATGGCTTGCAACCGAGCATTACAAAGATAGAATAAATACTCGGCTGGAAGAAGCTATTGCGCAGCCGAATCTTATAAAAAAACTTTCCGAAAAACTTGCAGGCTTTTATGAATCAGAGCATTCCATCAACGAAAAAGCAGCCATCGCCCGTCTGCTGAAGCCGGATTTTTTCCTGAATTTTCACTCCAGGGATTCCTTTGAGCATATCTTTAAAATCGTCACCCTGCAAAGCATGATATTCAACCATCTTGGGGAAACTACAAAAACCGAATACGAACACTGGGAGGGTATAGCAAAAAAACTGAAAGATTATGTGCGCCGTTCCGGTATGATTGATGCTTGGGCGGAATACAGGAATCATTGCCTGGTCACTCTTCACAACTTTTATCAATTTCACCCTGACCTGCCCAGCGATATAAATGTTCTGCAGGATTTTCTTGAAAGACGTTTTGAACTCTACCGCCAATATGGTGTTATGGCTGATGCCACCCTGGGGGCCTTGTATGGCACCCTTTCACAGAATGCGGCTTTTTGCGGACCGGAATATTATGACATTTTTTTAACGTACCATGACAAAGCTAAAAATGCTTTTGCGGAAAGCAATGACCCTGAACTGTTCAAGCTA
>CAYVIE010000093.1:0-12011 GCA_964451355.1 uncultured Desulfobacteraceae bacterium | reverse complement strand
AGTCCATCAATATCAATAATTAGAATCAATAATTAGAAATGAATAATTATATTAAACTATATCAAAATGTTACCTGCAAGGAATCGGGCGTATGGCAAAATACTCCAAAGGGCTTGCAGTGTTCAATGTCAATAAGCGCCTGGCCGGTATTTGTTTCATAACATCTTGATAATGGTCCAAATTAAAGATTCAGGAGGTTTTGAAATTTCGTGTCACACCAGCCTTCCTGTATTTAACTTCCATGATTTCCCTTACCTCCGGGAACAGCGGGAACAATCTGTCAAGGTTAGGTCCTATAAGGGTAATCTTTTCCCAATCTATTGTCACGATGCCGTACGCCTTAAGCCAGTCCAGAAATCGCGGCATATGCCGTATGGTTTGCTCGGGCAGATCCAGTCTTTCCAGCAGGGAAGAAACAGGCATAGGTCCTTGTGAGTGAAGCAGGTTTATAATCTGATAGACCATGGTATCCACATGCCGGAACCTATGAATATGAACCGCATGCTCCTCGATCAGACGATCGACAAATGACTCTGGAAGGGAGTGCAGTATTGCGTTTTTCAGGTAAAGTATGTCCCGGGGATCTATTCCCATGGAGATGGCCGCTGTTGCATCAAGAGCAGCTGCGCTCCTACCCGAGAAAACGATACGAGCATGTGCCGGTTCTCCGAATATTGGTCCATTTCCTTGCTGGCCGACTATTCCGTCCAGGATGGTCAATGACGGCTGGAACCGCCTGTATAGAGCAAAGATGAAGTCGTGGATATACGGATGATACCTGGCCTTGTTTTTTATCGGTACAAGACCGAAGAGGTTTTTTATGCCCAGGGATATTCCGGTAAGTATGTGGGTCTTCATAACCGGCAGGTTTATCAGGCAGAAGTCATTTAAAAGTATGTCTGGCAGTTCAACCGGATAACTGTGGATCAGGCCTTTCAGAATGACTTTACTGGCGGGAAGTCCGCCAAGGTTTACGAGCCTGGCGTTGTGATAACTGGTTAGAAAGCCGTGCCCCCATCCTTCTATGTTATCATTGAAATCGGAACTCGTTGCATCTGATTCGACAATCAAGACCTCATCGAATTCCACCAGCGCGTCGAGAACCCCCTGTACGATCTCGTGATGGGTGGTAACGCCTGTTGACGGCGGCATAGGGGCAGTTATATTCGGTTTTATTATTATGTTGGCGTTTGCCGGTAGTTCGCTTACCAGTTCTGTTGTGCGCGAATAAGCAAACCACCTGACCGTTGCCGGATCATTCGCATGCAATGCGTCTACTTTCGTATCCATGGCGATGCCGCATCTCGTTTACTAATATTTTTCCGAATGTTAACACGCTTATCAATTTCAGGACCTTTGCGGCCTGTGCCGCTGTTGGAAGGAATTCATCGAATTTTGTACTGAATAATGCGTTGGTTTCGGATTCGGTGTTGGATAGAATAGTTGCAGCTTTTTGGTTGAATTCCTTGCTGCAGGAATCAGCAATCTGAATGAGAGCAGTTTGTGCTTTTTCCGTCAGGGCTCCCACGGCTTCCATCTCTTCTTTTGAGAGGCTGCGGGATGAATTGACAGGAAGCATCACATCAGGAAGATATCTCTTGATTTTGGCGAATCTGGCCGCAGATCTTCCCGCAATCTCGCCAAAGACTATGCCTTCGGCGATACCGGTTCCCGGAAGTCGCTCAATTCCCGAAACCCCGCCGGTTACTTCTCCCGCTGCAAAAAGACCAGGTACGGATGTCCTGGCGCGGGTATCGATTCTGACACCTCCCAGCATGAAGTGGGGCAACCATTCCAACTCGAGCGTATCTCTTTCCAGGCAGAAACCAGCGTCAGCGAGTTTTGCGTATGTAGCGGGAAAGCCTGTGCGGAAGTCATCGATGCATAGTTTTTCGGGATCGTACTTCCAAAGGATCTTTTTGCTCGACATCAGTTTTTTGACGTCAGCCTCGACTCCGGCAAACAAGAGGCGTGGAATCATGCCTATCCCGTAAACGGGACGGACACTCATGGGGATCCTTGAATAGAGATCCATGTTACATAATGCCGCACCAGCACCGACGGCAAGCTTTATGCCGTCTCCGGTTATCCCACCTGGATTAGTAGAAAGCGGAAATACGTTTCCGGCTCCTCCGGTGGCAAGAACGATAGATTTCGTCCTGATAAACAGCCTCTGGTTGATGATATTTTGAAAAGCCAGGCATCCCGCAACCTCGCCGGCGGAAAGAAGCAACCGAAACGCCATGGTGTTGTCGAGAAACATCACGCCGGCACTTTTTGCCCTTTTTGTAAGGACAGTAACTATCTCCCTGCCTGTGCCGTAGATCGACCGGAAAAGACGCGGGTGGCTGTGTCTTATTTCAGCTGCTGGTTCGGGTTTGCCGCCGGCGCCTTTTTTGAATCTGACGCCATTTTCCAGGAGCATATCGAATGCCTCTCCTGATTTATCTGCAAAAAGAGCGGTCAGGCTCTCCGTATTCCTGCCACCTCCGGCCGCTAGCAAGTCCTGATAGTAAACATCGGCATTGTCTGGAGGAATTACAGGTGCGGAAAATCCACAACCTCCGCCACCAAACATTTCATAAGTGGAATCAGCAAAAGTAGTGCAGCATGCGTATTGCCCCTTGCTGAGTACCGCCACTTTGCTTCCTTCACCGGCCGCCGTGACCGCAGCTGTAAGTCCCGCTGCTCCTGCGCCAATCACAAGAACGTCTGTATCAATTTGTTTCATTGCCGGTTCCACGTTTTGTTGTTTCCTGGAAGTTATGTCTGGAACTTGCAGCCATGATTTTTTCGTTGCTGTATAATGGCATCTTCAAAGGTAAAAATTAGTGAATTATGACATGATTGCGGGGCGGGGATGCCCCGCCCCTTTCGCAAGTCAATATTCACGCGAAAGTTCGAGCCATGAATGTTTCGTGCTGGTCAAGGCTCTATTGTATCCCTGTGGCCGAATCCCTTTGTATAGTCGAGGAAGTATATTTTTGTCGGTGTGACTTTATACATCTTGTTGTTTGAAGGTGGAAAATCAGCTACAAAGGGAAATTTTTCCAGGTAGAGTGAAGATGCTAACTTCAGTTCTGAGGGATCCTTGATCTCTTCGGCGATTCCATCCATCTGGATACCCTGTATCTTTGTCCAGTCCGGGTAGTCTTCATCAATGGTTAGGCTTACACGGTTGTTTTTTTCCATGTTTTTCGCTTTTTGGGTTTCAGGATTTGTGGAAAAGTAGAGCACAAGACCGTTGTTCACATATTCGACTGTACTGGCATGGGGAATATTTTCCACGCACGTGGACAAGGTCGCGATATTGTGGGTGGATAAATAGGTCTCTATTGTTTTGTTGAGTTCCATAAGCACCTCCTTAAGGTTTGTTTGTCATGTTTGCACCAAGTAGCCGGGTCGCCCGGCTGTATTGGTATCTGGCTGGTAGCATGATTCTCTCCATTAAGTTCTTTACTTGCGGCCGCAGAACTTTGCCGGGGTGAATCGAAAACCTTCAAGATTGTTTAGACAGGCGGAAACAGAAATGGATACAAAAAAAATGAAATGAGTGATAAATAATTTTTCACCTTAAAAATGAATCCCTTTTGGAGCATTTCCCTGGTTCCTGTCTGCTTTGTGCTCAACCTGCCGATATGGTTTATTATATTGGGCGGGATACTTTTGCGTATCCGGTCTAATGGAAGTATCTCATGGATACAGGAAGTTGTATCGGGCCCGTCCGGGTAAGGCGTGGAAGTCGTAGCCATACTGGAGGAAAGGGTCTTTGCTGAAAGAGTGCAGGTGGACGGTGGTAATCTTTGAAATGAGTATATGCCTTATTATTTCTTGACATTTTTAATTTCAGTCTGTTATCTGAATAATTTTTTATATTAAGGAGTTTTGTCGCTTTTTTGTGATTTGCTCTGGTTTTTTATTTCGGCGATTTTTTCGGCTGGGGATTCTTTTTATTTCTGCCCTCAGTCCCGGCCCCGTTGGAAAAAGGATTTTGTATATACCTGACCTTTGGGTTTTATTAACCTATCGGTATTCTTACCAAACAAATTTTAAATGGAGGTCGTTATGCAACGTAGGATCAGAAAGGTGGCCGTTATCGGTTCAGGGATCATGGGCGGCGGAATCGCTGCGCTGGTCGCCAGCGCGGGATTCGAAACCCTGCTGCTCGACATTGTCCCGTTCGATTTGAAAGAAGAGGAGAAAAACGATCCAAAGGCCAGAAACAGGATCGTGGAAGCGGGTTTTCAGGCTGCGGTCAAAGCGAAGCAGCCCCTCTTCATGGATCCGAAAGAAGATCCGAAGATGGTGACCATAGGAAACCTGGAAGACGATTTTGACAAGCTGGCCGAGTGTGACTGGATCGTGGAGGTTGTTGTCGAAAATCTCAAGATTAAACAGCAGCTTTTCCAAAGGATCGACGGTGTCCGCAAGCAGGGGGCGATAGTCAGCTCAAACACATCCGGAATTCCTTTGAAATCTATGTCAGAGGGATTAAGCGAAGATATGCGCAAGCATTTTCTTGGTACACATTTTTTCAATCCTGTGCGCTACATGCATCTTCTTGAGATAATCCCTGGTCCTGACACTCTGCCCGAGATCCTTGATTTCATGGCTGATTTTTGTGAACGCTTCCTTGGCAAGGGTATCGTCTGGGCAAAGGATACCCCGAATTTCATTGGAAACCGCATCGGGATCCAGGGCATGGGCAAGGCCATGCAGGCTATGCTGAAGCACGGTCTTACAATTCCCGAGGTTGACGCTATCTTCGGTCCGCCGTTGGGACGTCCCAAGACGGCAATTTTCAAGACCGCGGACCTGGTCGGTCTTGACACAATGTATCATGTGGCCAAGAATTGCTACGATCTATGCCCGGATGACGAGAAACGCGACACCATGAAGCTTCCTGAGTTTGTCGAGCGGATGGTTGAAAAGAAGCTTCTTGGCAATAAAACAAAGGCGGGTTTTTACAAGAAGGAGATCACCCCTGACTGGAAGACCGTCAGGAAAGTGATCAATCCCCAGACCCTTGAGTATGAGGAATTCGAGAGGCCAACTTTCCCCTGCCTGGAAGAAGCGAAAAAGAAGGCGACTCTGGCGGAAAAAATCTGTGCTGTTGTATATGGCGATGATAAGGGGGCAAAGTTTGCGTGGGACGTGGTATCTGATGGGCTTATTTATGCTGCGAACCGGATTCCCGAAATTTCTGATACCATCGTCGATATCGATAACGCCATGAAATGGGGTTACAATTTCGAGATGGGCCCCTTCGAGGTCTGGGACGCCATAGGCGTGAAGAGATCAGTAGAGCGTATGGAGAGCGAAGGACTGGAGGTGCCTGAAAAGGTCAAGAAGATGCTCGAGGCAGGTAACGAGACTTTCTACAAGATCGAGGGCGGAAAGAAGATGTTTTTCGATTTCGCCTCCGGTACATACAAACCTGTGCCCATGAGCGAAAAGATCCTTCTGCTCGCCAACTTCCGTGCGGAGAACAAGGTTGTTAAATCGACTCCTTCATGCTCCCTTATTGACATTGGTGATGGTGTGTTTAACCTGGAATTCCATTCCAAGATGAACGCCATCAACAAGGAGATGGTCGATTTCATGATGGAAGCCGGACAGTACGTCGAAGAAAATGGTGTCGGCATGGTGATCGGTAACCAGTCTGGCGGCATGCCGGGGGCCTTCTCCGCGGGAGGAGATCTCGCCTATATGCTCAGCTGCGCCCGTGACGGCAAGTTTTCTGAAATCGATGAGTTTATCAAGAATGTTCATGCAGGGATCATGGGGACCAAGTATGCCCCGTTCCCTGTGGTTGCGGCTCCATACGGCCTGACCCTTGGCGGCGGTTGCGAGGTCTGTCTTTCATCCGACCGCATGGTGGCGGCTGCCGACCTCTTCATGGGACTCGTGGAAATCGGTGCAGGCTTGGTGCCTGGCGGCTGCGGGATGATTCATCTGTGGCAGAATTTCATTAATTATGTGCCCCCTGTCGCCAAGATCACCGACTATGCCGGGTTCTTCATCCAGGCGTTCATGAATGTCGCCCAGGCCAAGGTCTCCAAGTCGGCTGCGGAGGCCCGCAAGATGGGGCTTTTGAGGCCTACGGACCGTATTGTATTCAATAGGGATTATCTCATTGGTGAGGCCAAGAAAGAGGTCTTGAAGATGGTGGACGACGGTTACGTCCCGCCGAGAAAGAAGAAGGTCCCGGTCTTCGGCCGTGAGGCCCAGGGCATGATATGGGCCGAGATGCTGAACATGAAGACCGGTGGATACATCACGCCTCACATGGAATTCATCGCAAAGAAGATAGCATACTGCATGTCTGGCGGTGATGTGCCCCAGGGAACGCTTGTTGACGAGGAATACCTGATGACCCTTGAGCGCGAGGCCTTCGTGGAACTGTGGAAAACTGAAAACACCCAGAAGATGGCCGAGCACATCATGAAGACCGGCAAGCCCTTGTTCCTGTAATCGACGGATAAAACCGTAATTTTTTAGGAGGATATAGCTATGAAAGATGCATACATCGTTACGTCGCTGAGGACTCCCGGCTGCCGCCGGAGGAAAGGGGCCTTCGCCCAGACCCGGCCCGAAGATCTTCTTAAAACCGTGCTCGAAGCCGTCGTGGAGAAGACTCCGGGCGTGGAAAAGAATGACGTGGAGGATATCCTCGTGGGATGCGCTTTCCCCGAGGCTGAGCAGGGGCTAAATATCGGCCGTGTCGTGGCCCAGATGGCAAAATTCCCGGATTCCACGTGTGGCGCCACTGTGAACCGTTTCTGCTCCTCGGGGCTTGAAGCCATAGCCTTGCAGGCCATGCGTGTCCAGGCGGGCATGTGCGAGATTGCCATCGGAGGTGGCATAGAGTCCATGACCATCGTTCCCATGGGTGGTAACATGCCGCGCCCCCATCCTGAGTGGGCGAAGGAGAATCCGGATGTCTACGTTTCCATGGGCATCACTGCGGAAAACGTGGCAAACCGCTACAAGATCACCCGCGAGATGCAGGACGAATTTGCCTATCATTCACAGATGAAGGCTACAGCGGCCCAGAAAAACGGCAGATACAAGGAGATCGTTCCAACACCAGCCTACAGGTATGTCCAAAAGGACGGTATGTGGGTAAAAGAGACATTTGTACAGGATTTCGATGACGGAGTAAGGCCCACTACCACCATGGAGGGGTTGGCAAAACTCCGCCCGGTTTTTGCTGCGAACGGTTCCGTGACGGCTGGTAATTCATCGCAGACCACGGATGGTGCGGCTGCTACCCTGATCATGAGCGAGGAGGCTGTAAAGCGCACAGGTGTCAAGCCTATTGCGCGGATCGTCGCTTATGTTGTGGCAGGTGTAAAGGCTGACGAGATGGGAGTCGGCCCTGCTTACGCCATCCCCAAGCTTCTCGAAAAAACAGGGATGAAGATCGAGGACATAGGGCTTTGGGAGGTGAACGAGGCTTTTGCATCCCAGGCTATTTACTGCATGCAGAAACTCGGGCTATACGAGGATAAATCTCTCTGGGCTTCTGACAGTGATTCCAGGATTTTCAATGTTAACGGCGGGGCCATAGCCCTGGGCCATCCCCTGGGATGTACTGGTGCCAAGCTTTGCGCCCAGCTCCTCACCGAGATGAGGGAACGCAAGGTCAAATATGGTGTTGAGTCCATGTGTATCGGCGGTGGAATGGGCGCTGCAGCACTTTTCGAACTCCTTGACTGATACACTGTTTTGTTTATTTGTATTTAACAATTAACAAATAACAAAGGCCGCCGGTCAAAAAACCGGCGGCCTTTTTATTATCAAAATCGAAAAGGGGTAACCCTGAGGGTTTTATTTACATCAGATTGAGTCAAGAGTTCTTCTTTTCAAAGTCGGCCATGAACTCCACCAGTTTTTCCACCCCTTCTGTCGGCATGGCGTTATATATTGACGCCCGGCAGCCCCCCACTGAACGATGGCCTTTCAGGCCAACGAGTCCGGCCTGGGCCGCTTCTGCCACAAAGCGTTTTTCAAGTTCCTCGTCAGCAAGCCTGAATGTGACGTTCATGAGCGAGCGGCTCTCCGTAGCCGCCGTGGGGAGGTAGAAATCTGTCTGGTCCATGTAATCATAGAGGATGCCGGCCTTTTTCCTGTTGATTTTGTCCATGGCCTCCAGGCCGCCTATAGTATCTTCGAGCCAGGCAAGGACCTTGGATATGGTGTAAATGGCAAAACAAGGCGGGGTATTGTATAATGAATTTTTTTCGACATAGGTAGTATAATCCAGCATGGTGGGGATCATCTCTTTGGCCCTGCCGAGCAGATCCTTTCTGACGATCACCATGCAAACTCCAGCTGGTCCTATATTCTTCTGGGCTCCAGCATAAATGAGTCCGAATTTGGAAATATCAAGTGGCCTGCTCATGATGTCAGAGGAAGCATCTGCCACTAGGGGGATCCTGCCGGTATCGGGCAGCCTGTGCCACTGGGTGCCCTTGATGGTATTGTTGGTGGTGATGTGGACATATACCGCATCCGGTGATATTTTTATGTTATCTGGTATGTATGAAAAATTCTTATCTTCCGACGAGGCGGCGACACGTATAGTCTTACCGAGTTTCTGCGCCTCTTTTATGGCTTTTGTGGACCACGTGCCGGTATTAATGTAGTCTGCGCTTTCACCCGGATTCAGGAGGTTCATGGGGATCATGGCAAACTGCATACTCGCACCGCCCTGGATGAAGCAAACATGGAAGTTGTCATCTAGTCCCAGGAGGCGTTTTGTCCTGGTCACCGCATCGTTAATAACCCCGTCAAAGGCCGGCGACCTGTGGCTCGTTTCTATGATAGACATCCCTGTATTTTTATAGTTGAGGAATTCTTCCCTTATTTCTTCAAGAACGGGCAGGGGTAGCGTGGCGGGCCCGGGGTTGAAGTTGAATACCCTGTTGTCTTTCATGTTTTTACTCCTTATTGTCCTAAGTTTTTGTTACAGTGATGAAAATTGAGAAAATTATTAGCATATGCTTTATAGCAAAAATGATTTCACTACCCTGAAATCATCTTCAAATCAAGTTGAAATTTTCAAAGAGGGATTGACAAGGGCTATTCCATCCCATAGAGGAATATTTCCCGGGGCGAAAAACAGATTGAAATACTTCGTTTTGCTTGAATTTACGTTCAAGGGAGAACCATGGAGATAATCGATTATCCTTCAAAAGAGGCGGAAGAACTTATTGGCAGGATCCGGAAGAGGAGATTAGTGGTTACCGGTGAAGTCGAAAAAGTTGTAGCCGGGATTATAGAAGATGTAAAAGAACGGGGCGATATGGCTGTCGCCGAGTACGGCAGAAAATTCGACTCTCCGTTGTTAACCGGCCATGATCTATGGGTAGGAGATCAGGAGTTTGGAAGGGCTGAAAGCCTGGTCTCTGCTGAGTTCAGGGGATCACTGGAACGGGCCGCATTTCAGATAATGGAATACCATTCCAAGCAGTTACGTAGATCATGGTTCGACACGCCAAGGGCCGGTGTCCTTGTGGGGCAGATGATACGTCCTGTTGATTCCGCTGGTGTTTATGTCCCTGGCGCCAAGGGTGGTAAGACCCCGCTGGTTTCTTCGGTCCTAATGGGTGCAATCCCTGCGAGGATTGCTGGTGTCAAGCGTATTGTCATGGCGACTCCGCCAATGGAAGATGGGTCTGTCAATCCCCACCTTCTTGTTGCGGCAAAACTTGCGGGTGTGGATGCGGTTTACAAGGCTGGAAGCGCCTGGGCGGTTGCTGCCATGGCCTTTGGCACAGAGACATTGAAGCCGGTTGACGTAATCGTAGGTCCTGGCAATATTTATGTTACAGCCGCTAAGAAGATGGTCTCTGGAACAGTCGGAATAGACATGGTGGCCGGGCCGAGCGAGATCCTTGTCATAGCGGACAAAAATGCTGATCCGGAATTTATAGCGGCCGACCTCCTGTCCCAGGCCGAGCACGATTCCATGGCATCTGCTATCATGATAACCGATTCGCGGGAATTGGCCGAGGCTGCAAGGGATGAATTGGCAACGCAGCTAAAAATCTTGCCGAGAAAGGATATTGCTCGTGAAGCCCTGGTGTCGTATGGTGGAATTTGTGTTGTAGAATCGATAGATGTAGCATTCGAGCTGGCAAACATGGTGGCGCCGGAGCACCTGGAACTCATGGTGGCAGATCCTTATTCATGCCTTGATAGAGTGCGCAATGCGGGTGCTGTCTTTCTGGGGACCTATACGCCCGAGCCGGTGGGTGATTACATGGCCGGTCCCAATCATGTACTTCCGACCGCCGGGACAGCGCGTTTTTTTTCGGCTCTTTCCGTTGATACCTTCATGAAACAGACAAGTATCATATCTTATTCAAAATCCGCGTTTCTGGCCGAAGCGGATGATATAATGCGCCTTGCTGAAACAGAGGGACTTGGCGCTCATGCAAGGTCGGTTGAGGTTAGAAAACAAAAGCTTAACCCAGACGAAAAAAGTGATAATAAGGATTGACATGAGCTTTATGTTCTGATTTAGAGAATATACCCAAAAAAGAGGGAATCAGATGGGAAGACCTCATAAAACACGGTTTGTTTCGCATACTCCCAGTGTTGCTTATTTCAAGCCGCGGGGAATACCGATGTATGAACTAGAAGAGATCCGCCTTTCGCTGGATGAGTGTGAAGCCTTGCGCCTGGCGGATTACCAGGGGCTCTCCCATGAGGATGCGGGCCGGCTGATGGGAGTCTCGAGGGCGACATTCGGCAGGATAATAGAGCAGGCCAGAAAAAAGGTGGCAGATGCCCTTATACATGGTAAAGCCGTGCGTATTGAGGGAGGATCCTTCAAGTACCTCGATGAAGACTGCCGTTTTTTTTGCCGGGACTGCAGCCATGAATGGGCCGAGCCATGCAGGCACGGCTATCCGCCCTATTGCCCCAAGTGCAAGGGGAAAAAGGTCGGGCGCATGGGCCGACGTGCAAGGCACAGAGGGCCGGGAGGCGGTAACAATGATACAGATGATGTAAAAGATACTCAGGGAGAAGAATAAAGATGGATTCCACAAAAAAATGTGATTCAAATAGCAGCGGCTGTTCAACATGCGGGCACGGGCATGCGAGCGCGGGGAAGCCGGAGGCCAAAGACGAGGCGCTCGAATTAGCTCTTTCAAAGATAAAGAAGAAATTCCTCGTGATGAGCGGCAAAGGCGGGGTGGGTAAAACAAGCGTATCTGTTAATCTTGCCATGGCCCTTGCTGATTCGGGTTTCAAAGTCGGAATAATGGATGTAGATGTCCACGGGCCTGATATTCCTAGGATGCTTGGTATGGCCGATTACATGGCTGAAAGCGATGGTAAGAAGCTTGCTCCCCTGCGCTGGTCTGAAAATCTTTTAGCCATATCCATTGAGGCCTTGATGCCGGACAAGGATACTCCTGTAATATGGCGCGGGCCCTTGAAACATTCCGCCATTACCCAGTTTATCAGGGACGTGAACTGGGGTGATCTTGATTTTCTTATAATAGATGCCCCCCCTGGCACCGGCGATGAACCTATGAGTGTTGCCCAGACCATCCCTGATGCCCAGGCGATTATAGTGACCACCCCCCAGGAGGTTGCCCTGGCTGATGTCAGGAAATCCATAAATTTCTGCCGCAGGATAAAGATGCCTGTTTTCGGTTTAATTGAGAATATGAGCGGGTTTGTCTGTCCACATTGCGGCAAGGCGGTTAATCTTTTTGGAGAGGGTGGCGGCAAGAAGACGGCCGAAGCCTTCGGGATTCAATTCCTGGGCTCCATTCCATTTGATCCCGAGTTCGTCTCAGCAGGGGATCGCGGTGAGGCGTTCGTGCATAATCACAAGGATTCTCCCATCACAAAGGCATTCGTAGATATAGCCAAAAGGCTTGGGGAAGTTATAAAATAAGAGCATTCATGATGGACTTTTACGAGACGGGGGAGGGGGAGCCCTCCCCCGTCTCGTAAAAAAGCGTTTTTCGCTTTTTTACGAGATC
>CAYVIE010000092.1:0-12084 GCA_964451355.1 uncultured Desulfobacteraceae bacterium | reverse complement strand
CTGACCATATAGTGTCTGGATAGTCCTTTCATCAGGTCTGAAAAAGTAAAGAGCCACGCCCCTCCGCCGTGGATAAGCAAAATCGGCCGTCCAGTACCTATGGAATGTGAATGCACAATAAAGGCATTGGTATCGATAAGTTCATGCCGTCCGGGGGGAGATATTACTTCTTTGGATTCTTTTTGTTTTCTCCTGGGTGCCAGCATTGGGTTACTATCTGGGGGCCCATATGGTCTTAGCCCTTGCGACCTCTTTGCCTGAATCTTCAAGGCAAAGACTGTGAACAAATGAGGGCTTGGGAGTTGAAAGACATATCTGGGTTTTTGCTATAATGATTTTGCCGAGACGTGTTTCGTTTGTAAAGGCTATGTTTGCTGAAACCGGCCTATAGCTTTCAATTATATCCAGAGGGACTGATTCAGTTGCCCATTTAAGATATACGGCATTGTTTACGTGGCTGTTGTAGTCAAGATCGTGCAGTCTTGCGGTAAACCTGGCTGTATGGTCTGCATTTTCACATGCCGGTGGCATGGAGAGATCGAATTCTATAGGAATGGTTTCGAGAGAGCAAAGGTCACCCGGCAGGTTTCTTTTGAGGCGCACTGGTTTCATGGTATCGAATTTGACCAGAACCCACGCGCTTTTTGCCTCGGCAAGAAGTTCTCCATCTTCGGTTTCCAGCTGAAACAGCCTTATCTCGTATAAGTCTTTTTCCGGGTGGCGTCTTGTCCTTATCCTGACCGGATCATTCCATTTCGGGTATTCGTGAATGACCATGGTGTAACGTATCACAACCCAGGCCAGGTTGTGGGGCCGAAGATCCATCCCGGATATTCCGAGTTCAAGGCAGTGATTCGCAGCAGCATCCTGGAACAGGTTGAAAAGAGCCGCCGGCTTCAGCCGGCCGCTGACTTCAGTGTCGGAATATCTGATCCTGCTTTCAACAACATATTCGTCCATCGGTCAAAATTGAATTCGCCTTTTTTGGGAAAAGATATGTCTCATAAACGAAGGAGAGCTATTCCCGGTTTTCTCTTGCCATGCCGCAGTATTTCATACTTTTGGATTTTCAAAAATCCATGCGCTTGTCTCCTGGTCAAATGTCATATCCTGGAAGATATTTGGAAATTCTTTTTTGCAGATTTCAGCGATCTTCCCGCAGACAAGCCTTATTTCCTCTTCTGCATGCGGCGATGTTCTCATCGCAATGATATGTCGCCAGGCTCGGAGATTTCCCGTTACCATAATGGTTGTTGATACTCCTATGGGGGCGAGTCTCCTGAACATGGATGTAAGCAGTTTTTTTTGACCGAAGTCTTCGATTTCGTTGATCTTGAAGATCTGTGCAAGATCTTTCTGGATCTTTTCCAGAAAGTCGATCACATCAAGAAATTTTTTTCTGGCCTCCGGATTGGCGCCGGCGCTTTCAGGTATCCAGAAAGGGATATCATCCAGCCTTACGTAACGCAGGCTTTCCTGGCTATACGCCATGCCGGCTCTGTGTCTTACCAGTTCATGAGTGAATACCCTGGACACCCCCCTGCAGATAAATGTTGCACTTGCATGCTCAAGTATGGAGCCATGGCCGCTTTTAAGCAGATTACCAATGTAGCGCTTATTGCCTTTTCTTACCTGAGTGACGTTGGGATTAGTCGCTTCTGGTTTTGCAGGATCATACGGCTGCCAACTCCTGTAGCACATCCTGCCTGCAGCCTCGATGAGGTTTTCAGCATCGGCTACATCCGGGTCTGCGTTCCAATCAGGGCTGCCGATATCGGTCAAGTATTCATTCAACCCGGTTTCTGAAAGCATGGTTTTTGCCACCAGGTAAACCTTGGGCTCGGATATTATCCGCATTCTTCCCTCCTGATATTAAATGAAATAGTTTACACAGACGAAAGAAATGGCTTGGAAATGACTGTTGAATGTTTACATATGAAACAGCAGTTGCCAATATTGTTTTTTATAGGTTCAAAGCAGGATTCCAGGATTATATATATTCCGGATCTGTGAGTATTCGTCCATGTGGTATACTGGGAGACGCCACGGCTCCAGGTTAATATATATAAGTTATGTTGACTGAACCATACACCTGGGGATCCTTCTGCTCGGTAAACGACCTGGTTTGATAAACATAAGCCATGCTTGCCTTGATATTCCCAATTATAAGTCCGAAGCCGGTCATGATATCGGCTACGAGTGGTTTTTTATCGACACTGTGGCTGCTTGAGAAAGTATTTCCGTCAAGGAAGATATCACGTATGACCGCACGGCCGTTAATCGATAAAAAGTAATGGATCCCTTTGAAAAGCCGGCCTTTCTTGTTTGTGGTCTTTTCGTTTAACGCAGCATTGAAACAAGTCGCAGGCCTGATTGGATATGTTCCGAAATCATCTGGCAGATTCCATCCAAACCGCCATAGCAGTCCAAGGTTGTAATATGTGATGGCATTGCCCAAACCACCACCCGTATTAAAAACAAGATCATAACCAAGCCCACGCCCGATATTTTTTTCCGCGAATTTTTTTTTGAATTCATAGATTATTCCAATAACAGGTTCGTCATTTAGCTGGTTATCCCATCCCTTGGGGTCTGTTGTATTCAAGGCCGAATGAACAGCCGATTGAACCTGTTCCGCATATGAATGTGGTCCAACAATCCCGGCATAAAACTCCAGGGTGTCCATCTTGTTATCAATTCTCTGGTGGAATCCAAATTCTGTGTATGTAATCCCGGCATAGGGCCGGTCGTCTTCAATAACGTCTTTTTGTTCTATGTCTTCGGGTGTGTATATATTTTGACCGATTGAAAATGTAAGGGCTTTTTTTGTATCAGGCGAGTCTTTAATTCCCAGCCAGCGGGCTAAAGGGTATAACCATCTGTGCGTCCATGCATCCTGTGGCAGGTGATCCAGGCCGAAGCGGCTCCATGTGAGCTTCAGGCCGTTTGTATACTGGCTGTCATCACCAGCGAAGATATCATTTTCTATATATACGCTGAAGGTTTTTTTTTGAAGTGGCTCGGGAAAAGTTGCAGCTTTTGAATACCGCGGAAGGCAAAATAAAATAACTATATTTAATATTAAAGCATAACAGGATATTCTTCTTTTTTTCGATTCATTT
Organism: uncultured Desulfobacteraceae bacterium; assembly: GCA_964451355.1. Classification (GTDB taxonomy): domain Bacteria; phylum Desulfobacterota; class Desulfobacteria; order Desulfobacterales; family Desulfosalsimonadaceae; genus CAYVIE01. The sequence goes on along the minus strand of CAYVIE010000092.1, from coordinate 8,962 downwards.
TTGATCATTTGATTGTCCCTATGCTCGATTATTATGTATCCAATACCTTTTGTGCCGGTGTTGTCTTGTGCAAAAGCCATGCCCTCATTACGGCATGAACAAGTGTAGCCAGTGGGATGGCAAGGAAAAGCCCCCATACACCCCACATGCCCCCGAAGATCAATACAGATATTATTATGGCTACCGGGTGCAGATCTACAACTTCTGACAAAAGCAAAGGTACAAGGATGTTTCCGTCAATAAGCTGTATAATCCCGTATGCAATAAGAACATAGACAAAGTGGGAATCAAAGCCCCATTGGAAAAAAGCCATTAGTGCGACAGGGATTGTTATAACGGTTGCGCCTATGTATGGTATCAGGACAGATAAACCGATGAAAAGCGATATCAAGAGGGAGAAGTTAAGTCCAAGAATCGAAAAAGTAATATAGCTTGCAGCCCACACAATAAGGATTTCCCAGATCTTTCCGCGCACATAATTGCCGATCTGCCGGTTTACGTGGTTCCAGACTTCTCCGGCCAGATCCGCGTTGCTGGGGATAAGGCCAGAAAACCATTGCAGTATTTCATCTTTATCCTTGAGGAAAAAGAAAACCAGGAACGGAACAAGTATAAGATAGACAAGCCAGGTGATGATATTGCGCAATGATGTAACGGAATAAACCAAAACTGTCTGGCCTATTTGTGTGAGTTCCTGCCTTATCATGCTAATTATTTCCTTGATCTGCATTTCTGAGATAAACTCTGGATATCTTTGGGGGAGTTCCATGAGTTGTTTCTGGCCGTTTGAAACAAGTGATGGAATTTGATGCATCAGCTCGGCTACCTGTCCGAACAAAAGGGGAAAGAGCCAGAGAACAAACAGGATAAGGCAGATCAGGAAGAAGCCGAAAGTAGTTCCAACAGCGATCATGCGTGGAATACCGATTGCGGAAATGCGGCTTATTATTCCCTCAAGAAGATATGCGATAATGAGCGCCACAAACACAGGCTGCAACATTGAGCCGAAAAAGAAAATAACAGAAAATCCGGCAAGAAGAATCAGCCATAATATGACAACCTGTGGGTCAGAAAAGAGTTTTTCATACCATTGTCTTAATAGGGCGATCATAGAACTCCATGTCTATCGCAAACCTTGGATCAACCTCAAAACTGATTGTTTTTGTCAGGATATCCTTGTACTTACCACATGTTGCAGTAGAGACCTGCAGTATTTTATCTTTTTACCTCATATCTTACCTGGACCCGTAAATGCTTTCCTGTATGCCAGATGCGCTATGGCCATCAGAATACAATAAACCGATTCAGCAGCTTGGCGAGAAAGCTGTCAGCGTGCGGTAAAACGCCCCTGTGGCGGATTATTTATATGAAAAATAGTTATCAATAATATTGCCAGAATTCATTGATACTGAAATTGTGTATGCCAATATGGTATTTTTTTGTATATTCAGGATACTATATATGATTTTTCAGCCAGGTTTCCAGATCTGAAAGAACCCGGCCACGGTCCGGCTCTTTTTCATTGTATATTTCATGATATAAATCGTCATAGAAGTGCAGGGTTTTGTCAGAGACCGCAAGAGATTCGAAAAACTCTTTTGATGCCTGGGGAGATACGATTTGATCTGATCCTGCTACCTGCATAAGAATCGGTTTGGATATCCTGGAAGCCGATACCATTGTTTCTTCCATTGCAGACAAGAATTCAGTAAACCAGCGAGCGGTTATCCGCCTGTGGACAAGGGGATCATCTATATAGGCCTGAACGACCGCTGTGTCATGGCTAAGGAGTGAAGGATCCAGTTCATTGTCGAATGAAAGCGAAGGAATCAGACCCGACATGATTTTTCCCAGGGATCCCTTGATCACAGGTATCTTTTTCGCCGGGCCCAGGGCAGGGGATGAAGCGATCACGCCATCCATATCACCAGGATAGTTCATGGCATAGTTGAGGACAATAAGTCCTCCCATGCTGTGGCCGAGTAGAAAGAATTTACCGGCCTGGTCGTCCAATGATCTGATTTTTTCTATTACAGTCTTAAGGTCATCTATGTAATCAGTAAAAGAGACTATGTGTCCCCTCTTGCCATCACTCTTGCCATGTCCGCGGTGATCATAGCGGAAAACAGAAAAACCAATCGAATTCAGTCTCTCTACAACATGGCCATAACGGCCGCTATGTTCACCCAGACCATGCACGATCAGGACACAGCCTTTTTCTTCCGACTTGTCAACCTGGTCCTCAGTAAAATAAATGCGCACATCGTCATTACCTGTCAGATAGGTGTCCGTTGAATTAACATGTTCAGCCATTTTGCCTGGTTCCTCCTGGTTGAATTCAGCCTGGATCCGGTTGGATCCGGCCGTTTCAATTTAAGGGCTATACCTGGTTTCCGTATTTAAAATGAATATCCTGAATTCGTAAGCGGTCGTCCGTGTACCATATGCGCGAAAGCAACCGGCCGAGGGCGATTTGGCCCCGGCCGGGGGTATGGGTGGAATTATTTGAATTCATTTCAAATAGTGGATGATGATAAATCCTCCCCCTGTCTCGTTTATGACTAATTATATACAAGCTATCACTTTGTTTCACATTTTTGGAGAAATGATATCTTAACTCTCAAAGTGAGTGGAATAATTTTCTCATGATATTATATACCCAGATTGGAAAGTAAATGACATATCCTGTTAACTGTGTCTGCCAACCTGGGGTAGGCGGCTTCAAACTCTTTGACTGATTCGGCAAGGCCCTCGATGGCTAATTTCGCAAGTCCGGGGTTATAATCTTTTTTTGTGCTTTCATAGGCTGATAGTTTCGCAAAACCAGAAACACTGGCCGCTTTTTCCCGGTCGATATTTTTGGCTTCTTCTATCTCCGACTGCAGGCGTCTTAAAAGCTCAAGGTATTCCTTTTTTTTGTCATCTGGGATATTCGGAGAGTCTAATATCTTTTTTTCCAGTGTTTCTAAAGTTTCTTTTCCCATTTCCATGGTAATTAACCTGTTTTATAGGGTGCCTTATGGATACAGTCGCCCATGGTTGAGATGCGTAAATTAAGAATATATTTTGGTCAAAAAGGTTTTTTCCGACAAAAGGATCATATTTGTTTCTTTTTAAAGATGGTTGAATCTTGTATTTAAAATTTTTAACAGATTTAAATGATAAGTTCAATGGCCGAGTTTAGTATTTGCTATTTGTAATGTTGAAACCATACAAACTGTATGCCAGGGTAATGTTCATTCCCTTTACATGAAAATTTATGAAGAAGATAATTCAGATGTTTAACGATACATGCAATATATGTGATGACTGTCTCCTGGATGAAAAGATTCATGTCTGCTGTGCCAGGCATCCGCTGACCCAGGAGGTGGGAAGATTACGCGCAATAGACGGATCTGTCCGTTTGGCATGTCCGAATCTTGATTTTTTTGGAAGATGTACTGACTATGATAACAGACCCGATTCCTGCCGTCAGTTTTATTGTGAACGATTCGACAGGGAGGAATTAAATTTTAACAACAATATTGCCCGTATCGAAGAAATATTCAAAAGTTTAGCATAGGTTTTGCATGGGATTATGGTCCGATACGTATTTGTCAATATACAAAATCCCTGATCAGTAAGCATTAGTCCAGGTGGCAGATATCCAAAGGAGCCAGGCCGGTAACTGGGCGGCCTTATTGAGTGTTCGCCGACAAGGAAGATAGGGAGAAGACGAATGCTCACGGGCCCAGGCAGTGGTATGCGATTTCAGTTAAAGGGCTATTATATGGTAGTTGTTCAGATAAATGTAAATGGTTTCAAGGAGACCATAGGTATAAATAAAATTATACAATTGGGCGCTACCTCGAAGAGTTTTCAATTTTTATTTTTACATCCAGATGGTTTACAAATTCATCGGCTGATATGGCGTCAAGTCCTATCAGCTTCTGGATGAGAAAACCGTCCAGCGCGGCGATAACCAGGGATGAAAGTATGGTATGCTTTTTGTCCTCCGGTTCAAGTCGCCGGAAGCCCTCACGGATCAATTCGTTCCATTGTTCGTATTTTTTTCTGAATCTGTTTATCAGTTCCTCGTTTCCATTTATGGCCTGGGCTATCAGGTAGACATGAAGTATTCCCCTGGTTTCTGCGGAAAGAATTCTCTCATACAAGATTTTGAGCAGATCATCGAGGTTCTTCTGGCCTGATTGATCGTCTATGATTTCAAAGAGGTTGTTTGTTATCCTGTTTATATGTTCTTCGGCGATATCGAAAATGAGATCATTTTTCGATGAATAATAATAATAAAGGTTACCCTTGCTCATTCCAGCGGCCTTGGCAATGTCTGTAAGGCTTGTCCTGTCTATGCCTTTTTGGGTGAAAAGGTCTATTGCCGCATCTATTATCTGTTGCCGTTTGCCGTTTTTCATGGATGATTGCTTTATTCTTCCCACTGTTTATTCCATGCCTTTTTTGAATTTGCGGATTTTATAATAAAACCTGGGAACCAGGATTAATAGCTCTATATTCTGTATCATGGTTATGGGCTGGAGCAGTACGGATAAGCTTGAATCAGTTCATGGCGAATATGCCTGTTTTTCCAGATACTGGAAGCTTGAAGGCAACCATTCGATGATGATCTCGCAAAAAAGCGAAAAACGCTTTTTTACGAGACGGGGGAGGGCTTCCCATCCCCCGTCATTTGAAATAAATTCAAATGGTTCCACCCCCACCCCCGGCCGGGGCTAAGCCGCCCTGACCGGATGACGGACTTTTTACTAGTCCATCATTTTAAATGGCTCAATATAATAGCACTGATCATCGAATGGTTGCCGACCAAGCTTGTGGAGTTCGGGAAAATGCTCACTGAGCCATGACCTTGAAATTGACGTTATTTGCCGTGGAGCAGGTCTGCAAGCTCGGTCAACCCAAGGTCTTCCAGAACATCCCTTCTGGGGATACCATTTTCATCGATACCCCTTAGCTCGTAAAATTCTTTAAGCATCTTGTCCATGTCCGGAACGCTTCCCGCAGTGGGTCCTTCTGGTATCTCGGTCAAAAGGCGTTTCGGAAGGCGATCGTGTTCTGCCCTTGCACCGAACAGGTTCGTAAGGCCTCTTTTGAGATACCACAACCTTTTGCCTGCCTCAATCACCTCTTCCAGGCTGAAATCGAAACCTGTTACATGATTGACCATGGCGATCGCCTGGGTGGCGTTAAGCGGGGTGGCGCCCAGTGAGCAGAATATTGCGCAGCTGTTAAAGAAAAGCCCGTAGTCCTGGCTTGCGACATTGAGCTCCGCCTTTTTTTCGCTTGAAAAATCCTCGTAATCACGGCTCAGCTCTTCTATTTCCGGAACTATCATTGCTCCGCTTTCAACGTTGAAATCAAGGCTTGCCTCGTGACATGCCCCGCGGGGCGAGACGCCATATGCCAAAGCATAGCCATGGGCGCTTCTTGGATCGTGCATAGGAGCTTCCAGGTTCTTGACAGTTGTCAGGAACTCTTCGGCTCCTTTGCCTATGTGTTTTGCTGCTCTGGCGCTGCCCTGGGAGAGGACCGCACCGAATCCTTCCCTTTTGCCGATTTTTTCGGTCATCTCCACGATAGCCCTGGCGTTGCCCCATGTAAGCTCGATGCCTTCTGTGTCCTCTTTTGTGATAAGTCCGTTTTCAAAGCATTCAATGGCAAAGGCAATGGTCGAGCCGCAGGTTATGGTATCCATCCCGTACCGATTGCATATCTCGTTCGCTTTGGCGATTGACTCTATGTCGGTGTTGAGGCACATGGAACCGAAGCTTGCAACGGTTTCGTATTCAGGAGACGGTCCTGTCTCCATTTTAAAAGGCCCCTTTTCAACACGAGCCTCCTTTTTGCAGGCAACCCAGCAGGCATAACAAGTGCGGTGACCAGACAGTATCTTGTCTGCGATGATGGACGGTCCTATCTCGTCTATACCGTCCCATTCAGAAAGCTGCCAGTTCTTGATGGGAATGTCGCCACAAAGGCTTCCAACGTCAATGTGAGCAGGAGTGCCGCTTGCCTTCAGGGCGTCTATGAAAATGCTTTCAGCATATGTTTCTTTGAGTTCTTCCCTCAGGGATGCCAGGCGATCAGGATGAGCGACTTCGACCTTGCCGCTACCGGTCACATAGATAGCCTTTAAGTTTTTTGATCCCCATACAGCGCCCATACCGGTACGGCCAGCAGCATGGCGCTTGTTGTTTATGAGCGATGCAAAAAGTATTCTTTTTTCCCCGGCCGGGCCGATACACAGGACCTGGCCGGGCCTGGATCCCGAGCCTTTCAGGTCGGAGACCATGGCGTCATTGGCCTGGTAGGTGTCCATGCCCCAGTATTTTTGCGCATCCCTGATTTCAACGGTATCGTCTGCTATGAAGATATAGCTCGGTTTTTCAGCTTTGCCGGTTATGACGATCCCGTCATAACCGGCAAATTTCAGCCAGGCACCGAAATAACCGCCTACATTGCTGTCACCCCAGAAACCGGTCAAGGGCGAGCGGGTCGCAACAGCCCAGCGGGCCACAGCAGGCATTTTAACGCCGCACAACGGGCCTGTCATTATAACAAACGGGTTTTCAGGCGAAAGCGGATCCACGTCAGGATTGTTCTTTATCATGTCAAAATAAAGATGCGCTCCTATGCCCAGCCCTCCGATCTTTTTTCTGCATAGATCCTTATCGAGTGGAACTTTATCGATGCTTCCGGTTGCAAGATCGATATAGAGGATCTTTCCCGCATAACCACCCATGGGGACACCTCCTTGGTTTTAAATTTAATTTTATGCCCCGGGCTTGAAAGGTTTTAGTATGTTGTATTTTTCATAACCGTTTGCGTCAAGGTACTGCGGATACATCGCGTAAGCAGGTTTGATCGCAGGCAGAAGTTTCAGAACCTTCGGTATGGGACCCTTTGCTATCATTTCTTTTCTTGTAAGAGCCTTTGTCAGGTTGACCTTTCCAAACCAGAATTTATGAGCGATATCAGCGCTCATGGACATCTCCACTTCAGCTTTTGATTCGGTGTCATGGGGCCGGACATCGATCTTGTCGCCTGAACAATCAACCACAACGATCAGGTCGGGATCATGATACTTGAACCGTATGACAAGTTTAGATTTCAATAACTTGTTCGCTATTTGCGGGTTTGTAGCCATGTGCCTGAAAAAACCGACGAGAACCTCTTCTAACTTTTCTGAATTTTCAAACGTAGCCATCTTTTCCTCCTTTTTTGATGTTTTTGTGCATCAGTTTGTCCCGGCAATCTTGAAACACTCGTTAGACCTGGTTGCTTAAAACCTGTTCACGGCCACCGGGTGAAAAAAACAGTCTCACGACAAAGCAGCAATATTATCAATCATAAACGCGGAAAATACATGGATCATGGCCCTGCAAAGGCTGGTATAGCCTGTAGCAACAAATCTGTTTTTTTCACTTTTCAGTATACCTTTTCGATATAGGGTAAAAGTTCCTCTTCATCCATTGGCCGCGGGTTGTAAAAAGATGTCCCGTCGTTTATAGCTCCCTCTGCTATGGCGGCAAGACCATCCTTTGGCACACCCACATCCCTCAGGCGTATCGGTACAACACCCATGGCATTCAGTTTTGCAGTGAAATCCCTGACCGCATCAATTATCTTGCGGGCGGCGTCTTCGGGTGACAGCCCTGATGTGTCGACTCCCATGTACGGCCCGAGCGTGGCGAGTTTATTGTAAATTTCATCAAAGTTGTACTCCAGGCCGGCCGGGAGGAAGATGGTGTTTGCTACTCCGTGGGGAACCCTGTAAAGAGCGCCTGTAGCATGAGCCATACCATGCACGCAGCCGACCATTGAATGGGAAAAAGCTATCCCGGCCATGGTTGCGGCTATCTGCATCGCGCCCCTCGCTTCAATGTCATCGCCGTTTTCAATAGCTTTTACCATGTTTTCAAGTATCAGATTTATCGCGCCCACGGCAAATACGTCTGTCATGGGTGACGCTTCAATACCCACGTATGCCTCGATTGCGTGGGTAAATGCATCCATGCCGGTGGCAGCGGTCATCTTGGGGGGGAGGGTGGTGGTCATTTCAGGATCTAGAACAGCCAGATTTGGTAAAAGGTATTTATCTGGAAATTCCAGCTTTTCCTTGTTCTCCCTGTCATAAATGACAGCAACCTTGGTCACTTCGCTTCCGGTTCCTGAAGTGGTCGGAATTACAACAAGCGGGCTCAGTGGCTCTGTAAGTAGGTTGGCGCCGGAGTAATCCTCCACAAGGTCACCCCCTGCGGAAAAAAGTATATTTGCACCTTTTGCAGTGTCGATTACGCTTCCACCTCCTATGGCAATGATACCTTGTGCTCCGGATTCCTTGATCAGGTCCGCGCACTTTTTCACGTCCTCGAGTTCCGCATCCTGTTTAACATCTATAAACGAGCCGGTAATTTCATAGCCTGCTTCCTTCAATCCCTCGGCAACCCTTTCAACAAGGCCGAGGTCGTTTATTATCTTGTCTGATACTATGAAATACCGCTTTACACCGAGAACCTCGAGTTCCGGGTTTAGATCCCGGGTAATCCCGGCTTCGTAAACAACTTTTGTTGGATTGTGGAATTCAAAGAATTCTGGGAGCATGGCAAGACTCCTTCTGTAAAGGGTTACAATGCAGAACAACAAATGACGATTAAAAAGCAATAAAGGATCAAGCATAACAGGACCTGGTGATTTTTTGGCCGGCCGGCCGGTTTAGTCTTTTAGCAAGGCCAAAAATAATAGTCAATTTGTTTTTATAAAAGCGGTGTATGCTTATAACATTTTGAAATTACATATATAAATTGAACTACAACTATTAAATCTCAAGGTTTTAATAAATCTTGACGAAATTTATGTTACATTCTGTGATCAAGGTTTGGGATTCTGGAATAGGTTTTGTTTTGGGTGTTGGTGCGACGTGGCAGGCCTCGTGCGCTTGGCATATCCC
>CAYVIE010000091.1:0-12131 GCA_964451355.1 uncultured Desulfobacteraceae bacterium | reverse complement strand
TGAGATAATATATAACCACTCTAGACTCTGTAAGGAGCCGCTGGAAAGGTGTAAATGGCCGACGATCATATGCTGAAAGGAGTCTTTCCAAAGGATGCACGCCGAGGTATGCCACCGAAAGAATAACAAAAGCTATCCCCGCAATTAAAAACAATCTCCTTTTGGCCTGCCCATGGCCTGGAGGGGTAAATACCCATACATAGAGACAGACAAACAGGCACAATACGGCAGAATTCTCCTTTGTCATCGCAGCCAGGCAAAAGAATAAAAGGGACGAGGCAAACCAAGGCAAAGATCTTTGGAGGAAGTCATCTTTTTGTATATATAGATCCCAGGCTTTTATAAAAAAAAGCAAGGAGGTAAGGACGAGTAGCGCGCACAAAGACGCCATTCGCTGGGATATGTACGTTACACAATTTGTGGCGAGCGGGCAGAGAAACCATAACAGGGTAGCGACGAATGCGATATGCAACGAAGTGGGATCCCTGGAATTGTTGAAGCGTTTAAACCCTGCAGGCAGATCCCAACCTGTTTTGCAAGGCCTTGCTTTGATTTTTTCAATGATTTGAAAAAACAAAAGAAACAAGACTGCAGCACATAAAGAATGTATAACAATATTTATAACCCTGAATCCCGCTGGCGAAAGCCCTGTAAAATAATAGTTCAAAGCAAAGCTCAGCTTAGATAAAGTCCTATGCTCTGGTATGCCCGAAAAAGCTGTTTTATAAAGGGAATCGATTGACAGGGAACTGATTTTGATCCAATCAGCTTTTACTATAAAGGAGGTATCATCAAAAAAGAAATCCGAACCCAGGACTGGATAATAGATCGCCAGCCCGATGGTAAAAAAAAAGAGAAAGGCGTAACAAAGACGTTTCATCTATACCCGCTGTCACCTCCTTGCAAGAGCAGCCATCTTGTATACCAGCATACCTGCGGTCCATGCGGCATCCTCGGGTGACAGGAATTCTCCTGCAGTCTCGTCAAAAAGAATATTCGCCTCCGCGTCGAATTCCTCATCCGCAACCCATAATATACATCGTAATGGAACCCTTGGAAAGATATTAATCTGGCATGCCGCATCGCCTTCATCGATAACTGTACATCCTGCCCTTTTAGCTGCTTCAATAAACATATCTGGTGAATTGCCGAACACTTTTTTCAAGGGATTTATGGCACGCTTGACAAAGGCGTCAAAGTAGAACTTGGCGCCGGGGATCTCCCTATATGCGATCCAGCGCCCGGCAGGACCGAGCTGTTTCAGCGATTCAATGTAATGAAGTATCAGCACCTGTTCCTGGATGGGCACCTCCCTTTCGGGATCATCTGCGTCCTGGAACACGAACCCTGGAAAGTTAAGATTATATGTCCTGTCGAGAAAAGGTATAACTATATTGCCATCCCTGTTGATATGATACCCGGATGTTTCAATAATGAGCTTCTCAGGAACCTTTCTCAAATGATTGACCGCTATTCTTCGTGCTTCATTATAATCATCGATTCTTGCCATTTTTCTGCCCGGCTTTTACAGTTAAACAAAAGGCCCCACGCAAGTTGTGTGGGGCCCTGGATATCGCGAAAAATATTCAAAAGATGGCTACAGCTCGAGCCATGAATCCGAAAAGAGTTTACGGCCCATGATGACATCCACAGTCTTTACATAATCACCGAGTTCCTTGGGCAAATCCGCTGGATCTGGGGCCTCTCCGTCCATGGCCTTGTGAATGATATCAACGATCTCAGGATGCTTGCCTTTTGCAATAGCAGTAAGTTTTTCATCCAATGGATCTGAAATGACAGAGTACATACCATAACGCCCCAGCATTACCATGTATGTCTGGTTCAAAATCGGGCGCAAATGTGTCGGCGGTCCATTGGAGATATTAGACAGCCCGCAGGTGCTCTTGGTGCCAGGCGCAATATCAGGGAGCATCTTCTGGAATTCAAGAAGGCTCATCAATTGCGGCTGCTGGATATTGACCGGGGTCACAATGCCATCTACCCAAATTCTTTCGTTATCTATGCCGGCTTCGTTTGCAGCATAAATGAGCTCTACACAAAGGGCTGCTCTTTCGTTTTCGTCCCTGGGCAGTCCTTCGGGGCCCCACATGAGTGCTATGAAGTCGGCATTGTACTTGGCAGCTATGGGAAGCATTTTTTCATAGCGTTCCTGCCGGCACATGATTGAATTTATAAGGGGAGGACTCGCAGTCTCCTTGTATACCTTGAGACCTTCTTCTATGGCATCGATATTAGATGTGTCCAATGCAAGGGGTAGATCAACAACTTCCTGAACCACCTGCACCACCCAAGGCATCAGCTCAGCACCATCCTTTTTGGCGGGTCCAAGGTTGATATCAATATAATCCATCCCCTTTTCTTTCTGGCGGATGGCCTCCTCCTGAATCGGCTTTGGATCCCTTTCCTTCAAGGCCTTGCCGATCTTTTTAGACATTACGTTCAAGCTTTCACCGATCAAAAGCATTACATACCTCCTTGGTTCTTGCGTGAGGGGGTCACCCCTGTTTTTCTATTCCATCTTGGCCGACATCAGCGGGCTTTCAAGAAAGCCGGCAGGTGCGGAGCCTCCCTTGGCCCGACCACAATGCTCCAATCAGACAATTCCTCTTCCAACTCGCCGACAATTGCAGCAGCATATCCCGGAATTATGAGCTCCTTATTCTTGACCTTATCTGCGATACCGGATTTTTTCACAAAAATTCCAACCTCATCGCCGGCAAACTTTCCGGCCGCCCATGCAGTAAGAACCGAAAGTCCCTCGGTATCCTTTATCAGCAACCAGGCAGGCTCCTTGCTCCCTTCCACTTCGCCTGAGACAATGAAGTACGTCAGCGCAAAGTTCGTGGTGACAAGTACGGGGGAATTCTCGTCCGGATTGTTTATGGGATAAATCCCTTCAGTCACTGTCATGGGCCTCTGGGGATCCGTATAAATGTTGAGCCGTTCGAGCAGCAACGGGAAGAGACTCTCAGCGGTAAAATCGGACAGCACTACGATCGCGCCGTACTTGGCCACAAGCATTGCTGCAATCATGGTCTCAACATCAAGGTTGTCAGCCATTTCGCACGGGAAACAAATCGTCGGGTAGCCCAGGGCCCTGTTGGAAGCCTTGAGGGCTGCACGGCGAATCGCCACCTGGTCTTCCATTGCCTTCTTGACTTCACGTGATCCCGGATCAATAACAATCTGCTTGAAACCCATCTCCTCACGAAGCTTCGTGGTCAGGGGAATGAGTCCTTCCGGAGAATCAGCCTTGACTGTAAGAGGAAGATCATTCTCCTTTGCGAGAGCGGCGAAATCATCAAAATTCGATTCTGTGGCGGCATAAATCAGCGGCCGTTTGAACTTGCTGGCCTCAACCCCGGCCTTCATTACCGAAATATCGTCTGACATGAGTATGAGGTTGAACTCTGATGTCTCTGCGATAAGCTTTGCTTTCTGGGCAAAGGCCTCGGGGCCTGCGCCTTTGTCTACCAGCGCGACCAGTTCCGGCCTCAGGTTCAGCCCCACACGCTCGTACTGGAAAGCGTTCCATGCTTTAAGCTTAGCTTCAAGCTCGGATTCGTCTATATCTGAACCGACCTTCACAGCAAGCGCAGATGGATTGTAAAAAGTCTTTTCATGCCGGTAAAGTACGGTTTCACCGCCTACTGTCTTTGCCCTGACCCCTTTTCCGATCTGTACCGGAAGGATGGGAGGTGCCGAAGCCTCGGCCAGCTTTTCCCTTGCCTCATCTGAAACATAAGGGCAGGCGTCCAGTTCGGCCTTACCGGAGGCCAGGTTCATGGCAAAGGCAAGGCACGTTGGAACACCACACTCCTTGCAGTTCGTACCTGGAAGGAGTTTAAATATCTGGATTCCGGTTAATGCCATTTTGCTCTCCTTAATCTGTTTTATGTATATCGTTTATTCATAACCCGGCCAGTAGGTTCTTACTGGCCGGGTCAGCTTTCACATACAGGCTCACCGCAGGCTTAACCAACAATCGGATCCATTTCAAGGGCCGGATGACCGACCTTCTTCATGAACTCAAGCACCTCTTCCTCGGTTGTGCCTACAGTCTCATCAGCGATCATGTCATAGAAATCAGGATATCCGAGCTCTTTGGTCCTTTCGATAAGTTTCTCCTTGAGCTCCTCCTTAAGCATCTTGGGCATCCATACTATCCTCAGGATTCCGCCCTCATCCATGTCCTTGGGGCCATCACCGCGGATGAACTTACGCTGGATGATGTTATACTTGGAATGCCCCACAAATCCTGGAGACTGAGCGCCACCGCCCATGACACCGGCAAGAGTTGTGAACTTCATGCCGCAGGGTGTTTCACCTGTATATTCACGGTTGACAGTCATGACACCGTTGCATGTGGGCAGGACCGCCGCAATACATTCACAGCAGCCGCAAGTTGTCATGGGATCGTGCACTATTGAATAGAAGTTGTAATGATCGATGGCACCGCGTGATGCCTGCTGGACGAACTCGTTGACACCCTTCCACTGGCCCAGCCTTTCATCAAGGCACTCGCCCTTTTCAATTGGCTGATTGGGACCTGTTGGATTGATCTCATAGGACGCTTTGCAGTCCATCCAGTTGTATGCGCCGCACAGCCCTGTACGCTCAGGACTCACCGTGCATACGTGGTTAGGTGCAAATGACTGGCATAGTGTGCATGAGTAGTAGGTCTCCACGTCCTCGTCGCGCATCTTCTCCACCCGCTCATCGCGGTATTTATACTCAGCGCGAGCCCGCTCGGTGAGCTTATCAACGTCTTCCTTGTTGGTATAAAGGGTTACCTGCACCTTGTCCAGGATCTTGCCGAAATCCTGATGCATTTTTGCATGGAGAACGACACCAATATCTTTCAGGGTGAAACCTTTTTCAACCGCTGACTTGCTCACGCGCACCCACGAGATGTCCCTCTGGCCTATATGCATCACGCCCTGGATGTAGTTGAGCAAATGGTGGATCTGCCTTTCAAGAATAGGCTCGAAGTCGGGCTGGAATTCACGTCCCGCGATCTGGACGAATATGCCGAGCGGCAATACATCACCTTCCTTGAGATCCGGAATGTCCTTGCCGATCACCTCGACTTTTCCATCCTCGATCTCCTTCATATCCGCCATCTTGACTAGCTCGGTGCACTGGGTCTTTCCACCACCCATCTGGCAGAACAAATCCTTGCCGCGAACCCTCTCACCTTCATAGGCTGGTCCGAATGAACACGGAATGTCAATCTCGGAGACTGTTACTTTCAGGCCGCGAACCTCCACCGACTTCTGAACGATCTCGTCATGCGGCACATTGGCAACCACATGCTCGTAGGTACATATACCCGTGGGAAGTATTTCGGGAATATCGGTGTCGGCTATTGTCGGGAATCCCCAGTTGACGCATCCGGCTGCGGCGACACCCCATTCCGTGCCTATATCGCCCAATGCGTTCACAAATGCGAATATCCTGTCCTTGTTATACTTGAGAATACGCTTGTAATCACCGGGCTGGATTCCGCCAAATGCCATCGCCGCGCGGTTTGCAAAACCCAGGGCGAATACCGCCGACGAGATATCAGGACCGAACGGCACGATACGGGTGCTCCATCCGATCTGGACACCGGCCTCTATGAGCTGGTCGATAATGGATATGCCGCGGTGGCGCGCAGCGCAGAAGATATACAGATTTCTCTTCTGGTAATCTTCGACTATCATCTTTGCTGTCTCGATATCCGGAGCCGCGCCGACGATAGCGGCAAACCCGGGCGCGGACCCATCGACGAATTCAACGCCGCGCTTCCGCAAGATGATATCGTCTGCAGGACCGAGCCAAATTTTACCATTATCAATATCCGGATCCTCATGCGGGTAGTAGAAATCAGGCTCCCTGACGATCCTGAGCGCCTCCTTGATCTCAAAGGCTATTATCGCGGCCATACCTGCGTCCAAAAGGGGCCCCAGGTAAGGAAGATGATGCCTCCCTTTCACATGGGGGGGCAAAAGCTTACGTGCAAATTCAAGTGGCTGCTTCAAGTCAGCCAGAGTCTGAACTTTTATCCCAAGAAGGGAATAGATCACCGGGAGATAATACCCGGTGTTTGGAAACTCGACCTTGGTGTCGGCAGGCATGGCCTGCAGGGTCTTTTCATATTCTCCCTCCACCTGGGAGACTACCTTGTATCCGCCCTGAATAGCGGCAAATGCGATCAGTTTAGACATTGCTTCCTCCTTCGTTGAGGATTTTTCAGATGGCGGCCCCGCGCCTTACCAGGGCCAGAGCCGCCATATTATTTTCATACATGCCTGTCCATGGCTTCTCCATGCCAGGCAGAACCAAAAACCCCGGGATCAGACTGCTTCGAGTTTCTGGCGATCCGCCATGTCAAAGAGCATTCTCTCCCGCGCCTTGTCGATACCGAGCGCTTTACGCTTTGCATCAATGTGAGCGATCATCTTCTTTGCATGTTCAATCGGATCAGGTTCATAATCCCACTTTCCACCGTAGAGTTTTTCCATCTCCTCGAACAGGTACTTCTGGAAGACAGGGGCGCCGGAGGTGGGGAATGTCGTCCCGAAGACGGTATAAACACCGGAAGAGACGAAATACTGGCCGATGGAAATGGCCTTTTCGCTCATCCATTCCGGGGCGCTGCCTGCTACCGGAACATCGGATATATCCTTGCCCAGGCCGCCTGCTTTTACAACTTCTGTTGCAGCCAGAAGTATGCGGCTGTTGTCTACACAAGAACCCATATGAAGCACCGGAGGGATACCCACGGTCTCACACACCTCCGCAAGGCCAGGACCACAGTAAACAGCAGCCGCTTCGGGGGTCAGAAGCCCTGCCATGGCGCATGCTATACCGTTGCACCCGGTGGTCAGAACAATGACGTCGTTTTTGATGAGTTCCTTTACTATGGTTATATGGGCTTCGTTGTGTCGCGTGCGGGCGTTGTTACAGCCCACAACACCGGCAATTCCTCGGATACGGCCGTTGATGATGTTGTCGTTTAACGTATAGTATGAGCCACGGAAGGTTCCACCAAGATGGTATTCAATGGATTCGACGCCGAAGCCTGCTATCTGCACAGCCTTGTGCTTTGGAATCATCACCTCTGATCCACGGTTCTCGAAATTGTCTATAGCCAGCTTTACGATTCTCTTGGCGTCTTCCATAGCATAGTGTTCATCGAACTCTATATGGATGACATTATCTTGTTCCATCTTGGCGATGGGATGCGTGGTGATAAGCTTGGTATGAAAGCATTTGGCGACGTTCGCAAGATTCTGGAAGATGCACTGGATATCCACCACCATCGCTTCAACGGCGCCTGTTATGATGGCCAGTTCCTGCTGCAGGAAGGTACCTGCAGGCGGAATGCCGTGGCGCTGCAAGATCTCATTGGCCGTGCAGCAAATACCTGAAAGCTGAATGCCCTTTGCGCCCTTGCTCTTTGCGTAATCAAGCATCTCCTGTGACTGGGCCGCAGCAACGATCATCTCAGAAAGTATGGGTTCATGGCCATGAACGATTATATTGACATGATCTGATTTCAAAACACCAAGATTGGCTTCGGCCTGAATGGGATAAGGGGTACCGAACAGGATATCCTGGAGATCGGTCGCCAGCATTGAACCGCCCCATCCATCCGCAATTGCGGTCCTGGCACCCTGCTTCATCAGGTTCCTGTAATCCTGATCAACCCCTATATGGGTCCTGTGCATGCACTCTACGATCTCCCTATCAACTCCTCTGGGCTTGACACCGGCCTTTTCCCATTTTTCATAAAGTGGCTTGGGGGCACGCTTGAGATACAAAAGCTCTCCTTCTGCCTTACCCCATTCACCCAGGGCCTTTTCCGCCACCTCAAGGGCTATTTCGTCTATATCACGATCTTTTGTTTCGCCCTCTACCTCAACCTTTGTCGGTACATCAAGGGCTTCAGCAACTTGTATAAGTTTGATGGGATCCTTGATCTGATAATCATGGCTCTCCTTGCGAGCAACTGAAAGAAACACCTCGGCAACCCCCCGGCCGTGATCAGAATGAGCAGCCGCTCCAGCGGCTATCATCCTGATAAAATTACGCGCGGCAATGGTATTAGCAGTCGCACCGCACATACCCTTCCTGGTGTCTTCACCATCGATGCCGCCCTTGGGAAGGGGAAGGCGGCATGGTCCCATTGCGCAGTTCTTGCAACATATACCCTGGAGACCGATATTACATGGTTTCAGCGTTTCATTCCTGTCGAATATTGTTTCCACGCCAAGCTTCTGGGCGTGAGCAATCAATTCCTGGGTTGCAGGATCGATTGAAGCCTTGATTGGATCGGCCACCTTCTTGGCGGCAGCGGCCTTCTTTTCTTTAACATCTGCCATCAGAGGTTCCTCCTCTTGTTTTTGTTATGCTCGTAATATTCACCAGGCCTTTTTTCTTTACTCCAGGCCAAGTGTAAATTATTTGAATCAGGCCACTCTCCTGTGGATCCTGTTGAGCCTGTCAATTATCTTTTCAAGATGGGATTTCTGCACAGCAGCCGGGGTCATTTTTCCAATCCGGTCAGCCATGGCTGCTTCACGTTTTGCCCGAAGCTCTTCACGTTCCCTGGCACGTTTCTGGCGCAGAGCCTCTTCTTCTGCTTCACGTTTTGCCCTTGCTTCAGCCTCTGCCTTCCGTTTTGCTTCTTCTTCTGCCTTGCGCCTTGCTTCTTCCTCAGCTTTTGCTTTTGCCTCGGCTTCTGCTTTTGCCTTAGCCTCGGCTTCTGCTTTTGCTTTTGCCTCGGCTTCCGCCTTGGCCCTGGCTTCCTCTTCAGTAGCCTTCCGTACAGCCTCGTCCATAACAGGAGCAGCCTCCGGGGCATTTTCTTCCGGTTTCGGCGCTGCTGCAGGCTTTTCCGGTTCTTTCTTCTTTGCAGCCTCTTCTTTTTCCTTCTTGACTGGCGCAGCCTTCTTTGCAGGAGCCGCTTTTTTCGCCGGTGCTGCTTTTTTGGCGGGAGCCGCCTTCGGTTTTTCCTCCTCAATCTTCAGATCAGGCTCAGGCGCAAGGGAAGCGAAATCTATATCAACATCAGCACAACGCTTCTTTATGCCTTCGATTCCAGCCGCACTTCCACCCTCATAAAGCAGATCGATATATGAACGCACCAGACGAACCGACTCAGGATGACGCAAAATAAGAATATCAGATCCGGCCAGAAGATAAGAGACAGCCCCTATCGTCTCCATCAATATCGTACGCCTTTCAGGATCACCAAGAAGAGGTGCGTCCTTCGCGGTCTGGTTAGCTTCCTTGCAGCGCCAAACTTCGTTTCCGAGGTTGTTTATGATGGGGTACTGAAGCTTGTCGTCGCCCTGGAGAAGAGCCGCCATCCTGATCCGCTCCATGACGGAGTAGGAATACTCCATACCGTAACCGAGACCTCCGGTAGTAGGGTCTATTATAATCTTGTCTGTTGGTACACCAAGATTCTCCAGAAGAATATTGATCTGTTTTGCCAGGTTCACATCAATAGGGGAAGAAGAGATGACCGTATGGCCGAAACCCATGGCTGCAGCCCCAATGGCCTTGTAATTGTCATCTTCCACAGGTCCCAGAGTCAGATTCATGCCGTCACATACCTCGGCCACCTTCTTCAGTACAGCCTCATCTTTCTTGGCGTTGGCTGTTCCCCACACAATCACCGGAACATCAACGGCTTCGGCCACATTCTTTACGGTCTGCGCTACCTCTTCAGGGCTTGCATCCTTGTCGTTGGGATCAGCGCTCTTGAGCTGAACCACAATCATATCGGCCCCGTATTCTTCCACGCATTTCTTGGCCCAGGCTACTGGATCTGCTAATACCCCTTCAAATGGTTTCTTGGCGCTTTCCGGCCACTCGGTCGGCTCCATATCCCAGATCTCCATTGCTATCCTGGGCTTGTTGGGCATCTCCCCTTCGAACGTATAGAAGGGCATGCATGTCTCCCCTCCGACCGTAACGGCCTTGTCTCCCTTGCCGATTGTAATCGGCCGGATGCCGCCGGCATACTTCTCTTTTACGATTTCGAAGCCCAATGTTACCTCCTTTTCCCGCTTGCGGTTTTCATTATCATAAAGAATCCCACCCTCATATCGAACAAAATTCAAAAAAAGAATACAAGCTGAAACCCTTTCCGTTTTATCTCACAAACCCTTGAAACCGGAAATTTTCAGCTTTGATTAAAAAAATTTGATTAAAAAATAAAACTACGGTTTTGTATGTTGCCAAATAAAAACAATCTTGAAAAACACAAGATAAACCTTTGTTAATCTTTTAGGTTTAAATACCATCATTTTTATAAATAAAAAGATTTAATCAATACCAGAAAATATCATTTTGTCAAATAATTTCAGGAATGCCCATGTTCTCAAATATGAATTCAAGGCTTTGATTATTTAACTCCGCATAACCAAGCGGAAGACCCTACCGACTTGAGAAAAAGACAACTTTACCGGTCAAAAAAACAGCTTTTTCCGCAGGTATTTTTCCCAAACAGATTCAGGGTCTTGTCATCCCCGGGTAGCACCGATGGAAAGGGTAGCTTCCCTGCGCCGTTCAAGACGCTGTTTCAGCCTGGGAAAAAGGTCCAGATCAGTATGGGGTAAAAATAGCGCCGCTACATAGTTGTCCATAAAGGACTTGGTTTCCGAGAGCTCGAAATTAGTCATACGCTGAACAGTTGATGCCACGTCACGCCTGATCCTGTTGGTCAGGGCGCTCATCCTGGCTCCCATAAGAGAACCGTTACCGATAAATGTTACCTTGTCTGCGTCGATCTCTGGAAGAAGGCCGATGGTCATGGTCTTTTCCAGATCGATATAGCTACCGAACCCGCCAGCCATTATTATGCGATCCAGGTCATGAATCGACAAGCCCACCTCGGAAAGAAGGGTCATACACCCGCTGTATATAGCACCCTTTGCCCTGATCAGATTATCTATGTCTATCTCGGTCAGAACCACGTCCCGGTCTATTCCTGCGACATCTTTCCAGGCAAGGACAAATTCACAAATCCCATCAACCTCCCTTATCCTTGGAGTCTCGATATCCCTGTTGAATTTTCCCCTGCTGTCGATTATCCCCATTTCAAACATGGTCGCCACGATGGTGATCAGCCCGCTGCCGCATATACCTTTCGGCCTGACCCTGCCAATCGTGATGTTCATAGGCTCCAGGGTAATGGGATCTATTGAAAAATCTTCTATCGCTCCCTCAACTGCACGCATACCCAGTTTTATACCACCGCCTTCAAAGGCCGGGCCTGCTGAACATGCCGCACAAACCAACCAGTCCTTGTTACCGATAACGATCTCGGCATTAGTACCGATGTCCATATACAGGGTCAGGGCATCCTCGTTGTACATACCGGATCCCATGACACCAGCTATTATGTCACCCCCCACGTAGCTCGATACCTGCGGGTATACCAGTGCCGTTACATGCTCAGCCACATCAAGTCCCAAATCAACCCCACGGATAGGAGGATAGATATTCGCGGCCGGGACATATGGAGCCCTCCTGATATACCTGGGATCAACCTTCAAAAAGAGCTGGGTCATGGTAGTGTTACCAGCGAACGTGATCGTTGATATTTCGTCCGGATCAACCTTTGCCCTTTTTACGATCTTGTGAATGACATGGTTGATGGTTTCAATTACACGCTCGTTTAACTTTTCAAGACCACCTGGTTTTTCAGCGAAGATTATCCTGGATATTACATCCTCGCCATAGCTTATCTGTCCGTTGAAATCACCGTACTGGGACAGAACTTCACCTGTTATAAGGTCGATCACCTGACCGTATATAGTCGTAGTACCGATATCAATGGCTATAGCATAATTCCTGGCGGTGCTGTCCCCCGGCGAAACATTAATGACGCGATTCTTGCCGTCCTCTCGCACGGAACGGGCAATAGTCGCGGTTACTTTGAAATCAGACTCCCGCAAAACATTGGGAATCTTCCTTATAACCGACATGTCAAATTCAAGCTTGTGCTCGTTATGCTGCTGGCGCAACCCGTTCACCAGGCGGGTTACATCGGCGATATTATCCCCTGCCGAGGGGGGAGCAAGCTCAATGTAACGCTTCTCCACAGGAGG
>CAYVIE010000090.1:0-12138 GCA_964451355.1 uncultured Desulfobacteraceae bacterium | reverse complement strand
CCGCTTTCCGGCGAAGCGCAACGCAGCAGACGGACTTTTTACGGAGCCGTCATTGCTGCTGATCATGAAACTTTACAGGTCCAGCACATCTCGTCTTTTCTCTTATCGCAGTCAGTCGTGTCTCAAGATAATCTTGAGATCATGTCTTATTTTATTTTGTCAAAAATATTAATTTATATCAAATAATTATCATAAAAAAATTTATAATGTCTCAAATTGTTCTTATTTTCTTAAAAATAAGCATATGCTCGAATTAGGTTGTAAGGGTTATTATTTCTATGTTTATGGCTTGATTATCCAGAGTTTGTTTCATGGCACATAACGTGCATGCCCCATAACGTCAGAGGGAAATGATTTTGCAATGAAGAAATAACATAACAGGTTGAACCTTCCTGCCATGGGCGAGAAATCGGTGGACAAGAATTTGAGACGAGTTCTGCTGCTTTGCGAAGAGATGCTCGAGGCAGCGGACAGGGGTGACGCTGAACGCATAGACGCGGATTGCGGTGTAGTCTACGGGAATCTTCGTGACGCAGCATACAAGATAAGGCGTTTGGCTGAAAACGAGTTAAAGAGGCACCAGAGGGGTAAGGCGGTGCCTGGTGTGTATTTGGCCGGCAATGAATAAACTTCAATAGCAGGGGATGACCATGAATGAGAAGAAGACAATTCTGGTGGTGGATGACGAGCAGGACGCGGTCGATTACCTCACCGCCTTGTTCGAGGATCATGGTTTTGAAACCATTGTGGCGATGGACGGCAAGGAGGCGGTGGAATCGGCGAGAAAGAATAAACCGGACCTGATAACTCTTGATTTGACAATGCCTGAGGAATCAGGGGTGCGGGCAATGGTTGAATTGAAGGGCGATAATACTACAAGCGGGATTCCGGTGATAATAATCACGGCTGTCGGTGATTCCATGAAAGGTTTTATGGGCAGGATGAAAAATTTTCCAAAGCCGGAGGGGTTCATGAGTAAGCCAATAGATCCCACCGAGCTGATTGAAATGACAAAATCTATCCTGGGTTCCTGAGACCGGTAAAGTTTAATTATCAATAAAATATAAAGGAGATTTCCGATGTCCGCTATCGTTTATATAGCCGCATATCTTTCGCTACTGGTATTTGCCTCAGCGGTTATTTACAAGGTCGTAGAATATCTGCGAAGGCCCCATCATGCCAGGTGGGAGCTTTATCCGGTAGCACATGAAGGTCACAGGGCCTCTTATGGCGGCGGCTATCTCGAAGAGACAAAATGGTGGGAGAAAACAAGGAAGAGATCCATTGTTGGTGAACTGAAGGTTATGATACCTGAGATACTCTGCCTGAAGGGCGTATGGGAACACAACAGGCGCCTTTGGTATGTTTCTTATCCTTTCCATCTTGGCTTATATTTCTGTGTGGCCTTCATCGTGTTGATTTTCATTTCAGCTCTGGGGATGACTTTCTGGCTGAGTCCTGACTCGGGATTGATGCATGTATTAACGGCTGTAACGAATCTTGTGGGGCCTCTTGGATTTATCTTATCCCTTTTCGGAGCTACCGGGCTTTTTGTCCGAAGGCTCACCGATCCGGATTTGAAACCCTATAGTGCTTTTTCTCATTACTTCAATCTGGTTTTGTTCATATCCCTGATGTCGGTCTCCATCCTGGCATGGCTTTTCGTGGATCCATCGTTCAACATTACCAGGAAAATCGCATTTGACATGCTTAATTTCAGCTTTGAATCCATAGGATCCTCACTTGTTATTTTGCAATGGATCCTGGGAGCCTTTGTCATAGCATACATCCCCCTCACTCATATGTCCCATCTGTTCATGAAATATTTTCTGTATCATGAAATACGTTGGGGAGATACCCCAGCGGTGGACGATCCGGGTATCGATTCCAGGATAGCAACAGTATTGAACTATCCTGTTACCTGGTCTGCGCCGCATATAGCGGGATTCGGTAAATCGACCTGGGCTTGGGTCGCAACCTTCAATCCGGCTACCGCCGAAAAGGAAAAGGAGGCTTAGAAAGCCATGAGCGGGAATTACAAGCTAGAAATTAACGATATCAGCAGGAATACAGAAAAGCTCACAACCATAAATCCAACCAAGCTTATGCCGATTCAGCTTGATTGTGAAGAATGGCCATGGGGAGAATTGCCGGAAGAAACAAAAGAAGCTTATGCATGTGTTCTGGACGACATGTGTGTTCTCCAGATACCCAGGCCGAAAAACCAAAAAGAAGAACAGGAGCTTGTTCTGAAGTTCCTAGACGGTATGAGAAAGCTTTTCTCAAAGGAGAACAATTGGACATTTTTGGCAATACTTGAAACTTCCATGGAACATTGCGCAAAATGCAATACCTGCGCCGACTCCTGCCATTTATATGAAGCCAGCGGAAGGCATGAAATGTACAGGCCGCTTTACAGGAGCGAGATTTTCAGGAGGATATACAAACATTATATAAAGAAAGAGCCTTTTTCCCGGTTGAAAAACGGGCCCCTTGATTTGAATTGGAAGACAGTCGCACGCCTTGGAGAGTTGGCTTACAGATGTAACATCTGCCGCAGGTGCGCTCAGGCCTGTCCCATAGGGGTTGATAACGCTTTGATTGCAAGGGAGATACGCAAAATCTTCAGCCAGGAGATGGGCATTGCTCCGCCTGAGCTTCATGAAAAGGGATCCATGCTCCAGCTCAAAACCGGCTCCTCGACAGCGATGAACGGCCTTGTCGCAAAAGATAATGTGGAGTTCATAGACGAGGAGTTCTCGGAGGAAACAGGATACAAGTTTGAAACACCATGGGATGTGGAAGGGGCAGATATTCTGCTGATACATAATGCTGGCGAAATACTTGCCTGGCCCGAAAATATAGCCGCCTTTTCGATTATATTTCAGGCAGCGGGTCTTTCATTCACCCTTTCTTCGGACCTTGCAGCGTATGACAGCATAAACTATGGGGTGTTTTATGATGATGTCCAGTTTGCAAGGACTGCGCTGCTACAGGCGCAGGCCGCCAAAAAGCTTGGCGTAAAAAGAATAGTAATAGCTGAGTGCGGGCATGCTCACAAAGCCTTTACGGTGATAGCAGACAGGGTGCTCCCTCCTGATCTGCGGATCCCGGCCGAGAGTTATCTCCCCTTGCTAAGGGATATTGTCCTTTCTGGCAGGCTCTCTCTGGATCCTACGCGCAATGATTTTCCTGTGACACTGCATGATCCATGTAATTTGACCAGGCTTATGGGGATCATAAAACCGCAGCGCGATATCTTGAAAAAGATATGCCCCCAGTTCAGGGAGATGGATCCACATGGACCCATGAACTATTGTTGTGGAGGTGGTAGCGGTTACGCAATCATGACAAGAAACACAATTCCGGAGTGGCGGACAAGACTCACCGGAAGGAAGAAGCTCTCGCAGGTGCTGGATGTGTTTTCAGACTGCCGCGGACCGGCAACTCCTAAATATATCGCTGCCCCATGCTCGAACTGCAAAGGCCAATTCAGGGATATGATAGAACATTATGATCTCTTGGAAAAAGAAAGAATTACTTACGGAGGTATAGTCGAGCTTGTTGTAAACGCCATGACCGATGTGAAGCCTGGCTTTATAAAATGGGGGATGGAGGAATAAACTTCAACTAATGGTCTCCGCTGACGATCTTATGGTCACATGGCGAAATAAAAGCGGTCCCGGCAGTTGGCTATGATCCTGCCGGGACCGCCAAATAAATGAGAGCTGTGGAGGTGATGATGGCGAAGGCGTCGGAAAAGCTCGTCCTGGTTGTTGATGACGAGCCTGATATAAGGAATTTCCTTTCCGCCTGCATTAGTGATGCCGGATTCATGGTTGAGACAGCTTCTGACGGGATCGAGGCCATGGAGAAAATAGCGTTGAGAACGCCTGACCTGATTACCCTTGATATGGTAATGCCGCGGAAGGCCGGGATCAGGGTTATGAGGGAGTTGAAGACCAGGCCTGAATGGGCAAGGATTCCGGTAATAGTTATTACGGCCCATGCAAAAGATGAATTCGGTGAAAAATATATGTCAGAATTGAATGCGATAGCAACCAGGATGCAACCTAGGTATGCATTTGAAAAGCCTGTAACTCCGGAAAAACTCGTTAAAGCCATATGTGAAATTCTTGATGTCGAAGCCGTGCCAAAATCAGAAAAGGCTACGGATATGTATGATGTCTTGCGGCTGTTGGAGGAGTCGGATCACGAAACACTGGAACAGATAAAAAAGATATTGGCCTCAAAAAAGCCCGGGCGTACATGAAAGAATCTGTCTGTTATTTTATTCTATTTTTGTAGCTTGTTAAATTTACATAATTCCCGGGTCCTTTTTTTAGTTGTGAAATATCAAGTCAATACCTGTTTTTATTCCTTCTGGTCTTTGTATGTGGACCTATTGTTTGAGCCACCTCCCTGGAGCGCTTTCCTGGTTTTATATGACCATGCGCATTGAAGCCCGCCGGTATTTGTGTCATTTATCATTGATTTCATTTCCTGTTGACAGAGAGAAATGGTTACAGATTAAATACCCCCCCCTGGAACCGTTAGCGTTTTTCCATATTCCAAATGGGCCAAGGTAACCGGCCCCCGGCCGGGGCTAAACCGCCTTTGGCCGGATGACGGACCTTTTACGAGTACATCATTTTATGACAATATACCTTTTCGTCACAAATTCAGGGGAAACTAAACAGATTATGCCGTTTCAGAAACAGGATTCTTTGCAAAATCATTTTTTTGTGTTACAGAAACCGTCATTATGACACATATAATATGTATTGCAAATCAGAAGGGCGGTGTCGGCAAAACCACAACGGCCATAAACCTTTCGGCCGCTTTTGCCATGCTGGGCAACAGGACGTTGCTGGTGGACTGCGATCCGCAGGCAAACGCCACAACCGGGCTCGGGATCGAAAAAGACGAGCTTGAAGCAACCCTTTACCACGGGTTGATCGGGGAAATCCATGCCCATGATCTTCCGGTTGTTACCGAGATTTCCAATCTGCATGTGATTCCTTCAAGGCTTGAGCTGATCGGTTTCGAGGTGGAGATGATGGATCAGGCTGAAAGGGAGATGGCCTTAAAAAGGTTTCTTGCACCGATAAAAAAAAGGTATGATTACATCATAATCGACTGCCCCCCGTCCCTGAGTCTTCTTACGGTCAACGCTATGACCGCTGCCCACGGTGTACTGATTCCCTTGCAAAGCGAGTTCTATGCCCTGGAAGGGTTGGGACAGCTCAGGCAGACGATTAAGAGGATCCGAATGGGGTTGAACCCGGGACTACGTATTGAAGGAATAGTTTTGACCCTGTATGATCGCAGGACCAATCTTGCTAATCAGGTTGCGCAGGATGTGGAACAATATTTCAAAGAGATCCTGTTCGCAGCCCGTATCCCGAGAACCGTACGCCTTGCCGAGGCACCCAGTTTCGGCAAGCCGATTTTCCTTTATGATCCCGCATCTCCTGGGGCTGAGAGCTACATGCAGCTGGCCAGGGAGATCATGAACGGGAAAAGGAATTAAATGAGTCAGGTCTTTCCATTGCTGTTCTCCCTCGATTCCGAAAAGATGCGATGTATGGCGCCGGCTCTATTTTCCTGGAAACTTGCAAGAGCAAGAAAATGAGTAAGAAAAATACCGACGAAGGGACAAGGAAGTTGAAAAAGCGGGGACTTGGCAAGGGACTCGACGCCCTGTTCCCCGGGATCGGCAGGGATGCTGAACCTGGCCGGCCCTCCTTTTTCTTGTGTGATATTGACCGGATAAGGCCCAACCCCTACCAGCCCAGGCGTGAATTCCCTGAAGATGAGCTCGATTCATTGTCTGAATCGATAAAATCCCAGGGCCTTTTGCAGCCTCTTCTTGTCAGGGAGGCAGGTTCGGGTTTTGAATTGATCGCAGGAGAACGCCGGCTGAGGGCGGCGCGCCTGGCCGGGATTGACCAGGTCCCGGTGGTTGTGAAAAATGTCTCTGATACAGAGCTTCTGGCCTTGTCCATAATAGAAAATATTCAGCGCCAGGACTTGAATCCCATAGAAGAGGCAGAAGCCTACAGGCGTTTGATGGACGAGTTTTCCATGACCCAGGAAGAGGTCGCAGACCGTGTTGGCAAGAGCAGGCCCGCTGTAGCAAACATTCTAAGACTTTTAAACCTTCCAGACGAGATCCGCGAATCAGTCCGCCAGGGCCGTTTGAGTATGGGACATGCGAGGGCCCTGCTGGGATTATCCAACCCGGCCTTACAGAAGAAGGTCTTGCATGTAGTTATTTCAAAGCACCTGTCCGTCCGCCAGACCGAGAAGCTCGTAAAGCGGATGAACGAGGAGGAGAAACAGCCTTCCCGTGATCTGGACAGGGATGCCATCCATTATTCCTCCCTGGAGGATGAATTGGCAAAGCACCTCCAGACCAAGGTGATCATCCGCCGACGTGGCAAACGCGGCAGGCTCGTGATAGAGTTTTACAGTGATGATGATCTGGACCGTCTTATTTCAATGTTGAGAGCCGTTAAATAGCCGATTTTCAATGGTAATGATCCGATGAACCTCATCATTGATGGGTACAACCTTATAAAAAGGATCGCCGTATTAAGGAGTGAAGACAGGGTGGCCCCTGAGCTTGGCAGGGAGGCTTTGCTTGTTCGCCTTGCGGCGTATAAAAAATTCAAGCCACATAAAATAACCGTTGTATTCGATGGGTCTGCAAGTGTCACAAGTTCCCCGGGATCTGAAAAAGGTATCAGGGTTGTTTATTCAAGGCATGGAAAGAGTGCAGATGATGTAATAAGAACCATGGCCCAAAAATACAAGACAGGTTGCAGTGTTGTTACATCAGATAGAAGCCTGGGGGCTGATGTCGAAAAGGCCGGGGGATGTGTGATCAAGTGCGAAGAATTCTGGGACCATATAGAATCGGCTTTTATTTGGGATAATTACGGCAAGGATGAGCAAGATGAGGAGCCCATTGGGCGGAGGCGTTTTTCCACGAAAAAAAAGGGGCCGTCAAGACGGCCTGCCAGAAAAGAGAGGGTCAAAGCAAGAAGGATCAGGAAACTTTGATGCGGTTTTCTGCAAGGATGTAAGGCGTTGATTGAAAAAAACGGAATGGATACATGAAATCGATATGCGTAATAGACGGCCAGGGTGGGGGCATAGGCTCTGCAATAATTAAACGCATCAAGGCCAGGTACGAGGAATCTGTTGATGTCATCGCTCTTGGGACCAATGCCATAGCAACCGCCCAGATGCTCAAGGCAAGGGCTAACAGGGGAGCGTCGGGTGAAAATGCTATTGTCGAGACTGTTGCAAAAGCAGACGTGGTTATTGGCACCCTCGGGATCGTTATGGCTCATTCAATGATGGGCGAAGTGACCCCAAGGATGGCAGAAGCTGTTTCAAGGAGTTCCGCGAGAAAGATCCTGATTCCACTGAGCCAGGAGAACGTCGATGTCGTGGGAGTAGCAAAGGAACCTTTGCCCCACCTGATAGATTATCTTATGGAGGAGATACTTTCAGGTCTGTTGGAAGAATGACCTGGCATCATGCCTTGGATTTACTCCCTGGAGTTTTATAGAAGTGATGAAAATTCATGATCATGAGGATGAAAAATGTGTGAGGCAAATGCATACTTGATAGACGGAGACAGGGAAGAACTTATCATGGAAGCAGTTGATACGGTCGAGCCCGAGGAAGACGGCTTCAGGCTAGTAAATATTTTTGGCGAACAGAAATTCATCAGGGCTAAGATCCATTCCCTTTTTCTTGTTGATCATAAACTCTATTTCAAAAAGACAGGTTAACCACCGTTTGGGCCGTGCCTGCCGTTTTTGCCATCCGGCCCCTTGCCGGTCCTGGGCTGTCCCGGCGTAAGGCTTTGATAATGATACCGCTTGCATGGCTCGGCACAATAAGGATCTTATCATTTTGAAAGAAAGAATTTTATGCGGATAGTCATAGCAAAGACTGCGGGTTTTTGCATGGGGGTCCGCCGCGCGGTGGAGATAGCCCTGGATGCGGCAAACAGGAAAAAAAGGCCGATATACACTTACGGTCCCCTTATCCATAATCCCCAGGTGCTTGCTATCCTTGCAGAAAAAGGAATCAACGTCCTTGATTCAGTGCCGGAACATGGTACGGGCACGGTTATTATAAGGGCCCATGGAATTCCCCCACGGGAACAGCAGGCATTGGTGAATGCCGGTTTCGAAGTGATTGATGCGACATGCCCCAGGGTGATAAAGGTCCAGTCCATAATCAGGGCTCACGCAGTAAAGGGATATCATGTCATTATAGTCGGCGATGAAAGGCACCCTGAGGTCAAGGGGCTGCTCGGTTATGCAGAGGGCAGGGGGCGGGTGATAGGTACCCTCGAGGAATTTTTGCGTCTTGAAGTATATGACAAGGCTATAGTTGTTGCCCAGACCACGCAGAACAGCGCTTTTTACATGGAGCTCAAGCAATGGATACAAGAGAACCGCCCGGGTTACAAGGTTTTTGAGACGATTTGCGGTTCCACTGAAAGGCGCCAGGCAGAAGTCAAGGAGATGGCGGGCAAAGTAGATGCCGTGGTGGTTGTGGGTGGATATGAGAGCGGAAATACAAGAAGGCTCGCTCAGATTGCGCGGATGTCCGGGGTGCCTGCTTATCACGTTGAATCCGCCGCTGATCTGGACATACCGGCTCTTGCAAGCGCAAATAGTATCGGGATAACGGCCGGGGCTTCAACACCGAACTGGATCATCAGGCAGGTATGCTGTGAACTTGAAGAGAGATTACTTAAAAAGGGAACCGGACCCGGTAGCTTTGTGATCCGTCTCATCCGCAACCTTATGCTGTCAAACCTGTACCTGGCTGCAGGTGCATGGGGACTATCAATGGCTGCAGGTGTATTCTATGGCATCTTTCCTGGTACCATCCAGGTCGCCGCGGCCGTACTCTATCTTCTTTGCATGCATACAGCAAACAGCCTCCTTGAAAGATCCTATGAAAGGTATTCGGAGCCTGACAGGGCCGCGTTTTATGACCGCTACAAGCTGCCCTTGTCACTGCTTTCTTTCGTATCCGGGGCAGGGGCCCTATGGTGCGCGTTATCTATGGGATCTGTCTATTTCTTTCTTTATTTCTGCATGCTTGCATTAGGCCTGCTATATAGTTACAAGCCCCAGTCTGGCATCTGCAAAGGGGTTCTTTTACCGAGGCTCAGGGATATCCCCGGCTCAAAGACTGTATTGACTTCCCTTGCATGGGGGATATCAGTGGCCATGGTTCCGGCGATCTCACTGGGAGGTCTTGCAGGACCGGGATGGCTGGCTGGGTTTGTGTGGGTTGTTTTGTTCGTATTTGTAAGATCAGCATATTTCGATATCATGGATATGCAGGGAAGCAGGATAGTAGGCCGCGAGACCATCCCCATAATCTTAGGCGAGAAGAAGACAACAAGGCTTCTTTATTGCCTGCTGGCATTCATGGCGCTTTTACCGGCGGTATGCTATGCAAGTGGAATGATGCCTGCTGCTGGTATGCTGCTTTCCCTTTGCCCTGTATCGGTTTTTGTCTTCTTTTTGTTCCAGGCGAAAGGAGGAATCGCTCCGGGCCTCAGAAGGGGGTTTCTTGTGGATACACACTTTGTTCTTGCCGGATTGATCGGTTTGCTCGTTTTTTCCCTGATGTGACCGGGTGACCGCAAACAATTCATTTCTATTTTTTGCATGCTGATTCTATGAATTTTTCATGGGACGCTATACAATAATATCCGCTTTTGCGCGTGGCGCCCTTGATGCCGCCTTTTTGTGGGGAAAGACGCTTTTTTCCTCGCGGGTGGCAGAAAGCCTGGTTTTTGATCTTTACAGGTATCCATTTTCAAAAATATACAGGACAGTATCCGTGCCCCGGGAGGGAAGGCGCCTTTCCTGCGGGGCCTGCCTTGTATTTCACCTTTCATATGGGGTGTCAGCCTTCGGCCTGGAGGGGATTCCTCCTTATGATACCCACCGCGCCGCAAGGATATATGAATCCCTGGTGAGATGGGGAGTCATATCTCCCCAGGATGTGTATGTTCCTACGCCGGTGACTGATGCTGATCTGCTGCGCATTCACTCAAGGCAATACATCGAGGGCCTTTCTGATCCCCGGCGCCTTGCGGACGTGTTGGAGTTCCCTTTGGTGTCGAGGCTTCCCTTGTTCATGGTAAAACGCATACTGGAATCTTTCAGGCTTGCGGCTGGCGGTACCCTGATTGCCTCTATCCTTGCCATGAAGTATGGTCTGGCGGTGAATCTGGGTGGAGGGTTTCATCATGCCAGGCCTGACCGGGGAGCAGGGTTTTGTCCCATTGCGGATATACCAGTGGCGATATCCATGCTCAAGGACAGGTTCGGCAAGGATATGCGTTTTCTCATCATAGACCTGGATGTGCACCAGGGAGATGGTACAATCGTATGCACATGGGGTGATCCGAATGTATATACATTTTCGATGCATCAGGCGGAGATTTTCCCGTTTCCCAAGGAGGCGGGAGATATGGATATCGAGATCCCGGCAGGTTTTTCAGACGATGAGTACCTTTCTCTTCTTTCTTTAAACCTTTTGCCTGTTTTAGAGGAGGCAAAGCCTGATTTTGTCTTTTACATAGCAGGGGCTGATGTGCTTGCCGCAGATCCGCTTGCATCCATTGAACTGACATCCGAGGGGCTTGCAAGGAGGGATTCCATGGTTGTCGACGCATGCAAGGAAAGGGGTATTCCGGTTGTAATTACCCTCGGCGGGGGGTATTCCAGGGAAGCAGCGCCCGCACAGTCCGAAAGTCTGAGAAGGCTTTTTTCCCACTGCAGGAGGTGATGTTCCTGATCATATGGCCGGTTCGGTGCCGTTGATGATACGGATGATGTTATCCTTGTGCCTTGCCGTAATC
Source organism: uncultured Desulfobacteraceae bacterium (assembly GCA_964451355.1). Taxonomy (GTDB): domain Bacteria; phylum Desulfobacterota; class Desulfobacteria; order Desulfobacterales; family Desulfosalsimonadaceae; genus CAYVIE01. The sequence continues at coordinate 1,220 of CAYVIE010000090.1, read as the reverse complement.
ATGATGCCACAAGCAAGCGCTGCATAGAAGGATGGACCGATCCCATAAATTAGGCCCGTGGCCACGGGCAGCAGGATCGAGGCGCAAACGGAGCCGGCAGAGACCCTTTTTGTGACGGAAACCATGATAATGAAAACGGATGCCGCGGCGATAAGAGCATATGGAGCAAGCAGCAGGAATGCGCCGGCAGCCGTTGCAACACCCTTGCCGCCGGTTTTGCCCAGGAAGAATACCGGAAATATATGACCGCATACAGCCGCAAGGCCTGCCGCAGCCGCGGTCAGGTCAGGTGAAAATATACCCGTTTTTTTGGCTATGACCTGGGCCGCCAGTACGCATACGGTGCCTTTTGCCATGTCCGCGGCCAGCACCGCGATCCCGAGACGCCATCCGCCGGCTCTTTTCGCGTTGGTTGCACCGATGTTGCCGCTCCCGATTTTTCTGAGATCAACTCCTTTGGCCAGCCGTGCAAGAATGAGCCCGAATGGTATAGATCCTATGGTGTAAGCACAAACAAGCAGTATGATGAAAAAAATGACCATTGTTTTGACATCCCGAAATTATTTTCATGTTTAGATGATAAGTTCCAGTTGATCATAGAAGGAGGGAAAGTTGCAAGATTTTTGGACAGGACCAGTTGAGCTGCCCATAACAGGGGAACTCGATCTTCATACATTCAGCCCCAAAGAGATTGGCCCCCTTGTATGGGATTATATTGAGGCGTGCATAGAAAAAAAGATATTTGAAATAAGGATCATCCACGGCAAGGGTAAGGGGATTCAAAAAAAAAGGGTTGCAAAGATCCTTGCCGGTCATCCCAATGTTGTTGAGTTTCACCCTGCACCGGATGATGCTGGGGGCTGGGGAGCTACCATTGCAATCCTTTCTCCGGCTTCTTGCAAAAAAAATCCCTGACCGTGTTGCATGAACCATGGCTGGAGTTGCATGTATACGGACTTGGATCATCTCATATCCTGTTATCCGCACCTATTATCCGCAACAAAACCCGGCTCCGGCCCCGGCAAAACAGAATTCCCGGGGCCGGCCGGGGATTGATTTTTGGTTCATCCGGCAATTGGGTAGTACATTTGGTATTGAAAAAAGTGGACAATCAGGTTCATCTCTTGGTGAAAGAATAACAAAGAATAAAAAATTAACTTTTATCCTGAAGTTTCGCAGTTAAAATTTAATGTAAAGTAAAGGCTAATTTTTTGAAATTA
>CAYVIE010000089.1:0-12201 GCA_964451355.1 uncultured Desulfobacteraceae bacterium | reverse complement strand
AAGCATCCATGAAGCGCCTGCTGCCATCCTTACCCACCAGCTCCACGATCTCCTTTTCCTCGGTGACCATGGCTTCGGCAAGAGCCTGCGGGTATCCATTTCTTTTGGCCAAAGCCCTGAATTTCGCCCTGATGGGGGACTGAAACTTCTCGCCCATAACCTGGGGTCCCTCGTTGGAATAAATGATGGGCGCGCAATCACCTATTGTGCTGCCGGGCGCCATGACAAGCCTGCCACAGGATAGAGCGATAAGCGCTCCTGCTGATATGGCCTTTTTTTCAACAAAAGCAACGGTCCTCTCGGAGGGAAGCGCAAGCATCGTATCGACTATCTCCAGGGCCGAATCAAGCCTGCCGCCGAAGGTATCCAGCACTAGAACCAATATGGAGCCGGGTTCATCTCTTACGGTATCTACACCCCTCTTGACGAATGCGGCCATCCCGGGATCCACCGTACCGGATATGGGAAGGATAAAGATTTTTCTCTTTTCTATGGAAAACCCCTCTTTGGGGGAAAAATAAAAAAAAGAAAGACAAAGAAGAGCAAGGCAAACTATTCCGCAAAATCTTAAAAAAACCGGGGGTTCACCTCTTCCCATACAAGGATGCTTCAACGGAATTTGTCTTTTCTTATGCATGATGCAACCGTTAAAAATCAAAATTCTGATAAAAAAAATGGAGCAACTCAATTGAAAATACAGTCGGTGGCTTTGTAAAAAGCCCTGTATGCAAGGCGTTGCGAGCCGGAAAGGGGCGGAGGCGTACTGAAAATACATTAAACCGCTTAACATCGAAGAGCAACGCGGCAGACGGATTTTTTACAAAGCCGTGATGATTATCATGCATGACTGGAAAAAGATTGCCGATGCACGACAAAACCATACTTACCGTGAAAACCAATATAGAAGATTGGGGGGAGACAACCATGTCCTCATTTTCGGTTGTGATCGCCACTGATCGTAAAACTTATATCAGAACCTTTGCGTATATAACAGAATAACTTTTGTGGTTATCCATTAACAAGATAAAAAGAGTAACCCTTCTTGTTTCATACCGGCTGTCTGATCGTTTTTCATAATAGTTTCAATTGCCCTGTTTTCCAGTAAAAACCTCCTTTTGCAGGCGCTTTTTCTTCAATGCCTTTTCCACATAGATGGAGTTCCAGTCAAGGTCCCTTTCCGTATAATACATCAGTGTCGAAATAGTGGAAGGCGTGGGTGTGAATATCTGTACCTGCCTGGGGAGGAATCCAAACAAACGTTTGGCCTCGTGTTTCAAACGTTTCATGTCATCTATGGTGCAACCAGGGTGTGCCGCTATCAGATAACAGCTAAGATACTGGCGTCTTGCCTGCCTGCGGTTCTCATCTCTGTAAAGTCTTACGAAACGCTGGGCCATCGAGAACGATGGCTTGCCCATAAGAACAAGTATTCTGTCATTGAAATGCTCCGGGGCAATCTTGAGTTGACCTGAAACATGATGCCTTATTATCTCGGAAAGATAGGCGCAACCGTGTTCCCTGTCCTGCAGCACCAGGTCATGGCGGATCCCCGAGGAAACAAACACCTTTCTTATACCTGAAATCTCTCTCAGGGCGCGGAGAAGCTCTACCTGACTCCTGTGGCTGGTATTGAGCATCCTGCAAGCGGCCGGAATCAGGCACCTTTTATCCAGGCATGGCCCGGATATCGCCATCTTTTGGCAACCCATGCCATACATGTTGGCGCTCGCACCGCCCACATCCTGGATTATACCCTTGAACTCCGGATGAGTTACAAACTTTTCCGCTTCTCTCAAAATAGAGTTGCAGCTTCTTGATACCACCATTCTTCCCTCATGGGCGGATATAGAACAAAAATTGCACTCTCCAAAGCAGCCCCTGTGGCTGATAATGGAAAACCTTATGGTTTCCAGCGCAGGTATTGGGCCCTCTTTTGCATGAACCGGATGGGATGATCTTTTATAATCCAGCTCATAGACATGATCCAGCTCCGCCTGGGAAAGAGGCGGCTGTGGGGGATTGCACACTATGTATCTGGTGTCTTGTCTCTGACAGACTCCTTTTGCCTTTACGGAACCCTGATTCTCGTGAAAAGTGATAAACATGTCAAAAAATGCGCGCTTGTTCGCAGCTACGGTTTGATGGTCCGGCAAGACAAGAAAATCAGCCGGCGGATTAACAGATGCGTAGCATATACCCGGGATATCCCGGAAATCCTTACCCCTGCTTATTCTTGCGGCCAGCTCCACGATGGTCCGCTCGGCCATGCCGTAAACGAGGATATCCGCTTTGGCATCAAACAGGATTGAACGGCGTATTGAATCAGACCAGTAATCGTAATGGGAAATACGGCGGAGTCCGGCCTCAATCCCTCCCAGAACAATAGGACTGGTTTTTTTGAAATACCTGCGAATCAGGTTCGCATACACGATAACGGCACGGTCAGGTCTTTTGACATTCCCGCCACCTGCGGTGAGGTCGTCTTTTTTCCTCTTTTTCATCAGGGGAGTGTAATTGGCCACCATGGAGTCCATGCACCCGCCCGTTACACCCCAAAACAGGCGCGGCTCGCCAAGACCGGTAATGTCCCGCCCGCTCCGTATATCCGGCTGGGGGATCACCCCCACCCTGTAACCTGCATCCACCAGGATATTCCCTATTACAGCCGCCCCTATATGGGGAGAGTCAATATAACTATCACCTGTCACGAGGATTATATCCAGCTCTTTCCAGCCGTGCCTTGTCGCCTCGCTGAAAGTTGTCGGAAGAAACATCTCAATTCCTTATCTTGCGTATTAACATCGATGCATACTTGACATTCCTGATAGCTGTTTTTTCAACGAAATTGAAACATATTTTGCGTATCAGAATTGATGATGGACTCGTAAACATTCATGATTAGCAGCAATCACCCCCCGGGCATGATAAAGATGTCTGTCTTTCTCCCCTGCCGCGGAAGTGTTTTCACGGTAAAATCCATCATAGATGATTAAGAAAACGAAAGTTCCCTTGCTCTACAAAATTCTTTGGGGTATTTTTGGTTATGAATATTCTTTAACACAATACAGATCTATGCAGTAATAAAGCTTATACAAGGAAAATAACTTTCCGTTTTCTGGAGAAAGCGGAAAATCTGGCAAAAACCTGAAACCGGCACCGGTCATGAACATATCCGACCACCTGGGCCGGGATTCCATTTACCTTGGAATACGGCTCAAGGACAAGACTTCGGCGCTGAGATTCATTGCTGAAGCCTGCGCCAAAAAAGGAATCGTTAAAGACCCGGAAACCCTTTTTGCTGGGTTCATGGATCGGGAATCCGAGATGAGCACTGGAATCGGCAATGGTCTGGGCTTCCCGCATACAGTGAGCCAGGAAGCAAAGGCCGCTGCCGTTGTACTCGTCAGGACAGAAAAACCTATTCAATACGATTCCCTGGATGGGAAACCTGTAGACGTCATCCTTGCCCTGGTGATCCCGAAAGACCAGACCGCCACCCATATAAGGCTGCTTGCCAGGCTGGCCCGCCTCTGCAAGAGTCCCGAATTCATCTCTGCTATACGTTCCGCGGCCGACCCGGACCAGATCTGGGAAAAAATCCACGAAGCCGAAACCAAAAATAACGTCACCCGATAATTAAAACAAGACCGGAGGGAAAGTGCATCTTCTTGTAGCGGTGATCGAGGACGAAGACCTGGTTGACGAAGTTATCACGGGCTGGATGGACCTTGGTGTGAGCGGTGCCACAGTAATAGAAACCACAGGTGCGCTGAAGCTGGTAGCGCAGCATGTTCCGATATTTGCAGGGCTAAGAGCGCTTGTGGGCGGTGCTGAAGGGCACAACAAAACCATATTCGCAGCCATTGAAGACGATTCCATCCTTGAGGCGGCAATCACTTTTCTGATGTCTGCGGCAAAGGCTTCAGAAAAAAAGAATCTGGGCATATACTTTGTATGCCCTGTTGATAGACTCGGAAGACTGGGATAACAAATACAAGAAAAGGAGGGGACATGCATCACGACTTTTTTGCAGGTATAAAACAGTGGGAGTTTGAAAGGGATGGCACAAAGGGAAATCTTCCATGCTTCTATTATGATACCTCTTCTTTTACGGCAATTTATACCGCCAGTACAAAGGCTGTACGGCAACTTCTGCCACGTCCTGAAATGCGGCCCGTGGAAATGCTTCCGGGTAAATGCCTTGTAAGCCTTACTGCGTTCGAATACAAAAAGACCGATATCGGCTCTTACAATGAATTTTCCATAGCATTCCTTATAACCTACGGCTCGATACAGATCCCGTTCTTAACGCCTACAATTCAGTCCCTCCGCCGCCATATCACCGCTTATGTATGGCAACTCCCCGTGACAACTGAAATAGCAAGGAGAGGGGGAGTAGAAATGTACGGCTATCCAAAATTCATCGCAGACATCGAATTTGAACGTACAGATGCACAAGTAACTTGTAAGGTTTCGGAAAAGGGCAAAAAAATACTTGCACTCCATGGCAAGATACTGCCCACCAGTCGGGAAAAGGTCACTCATATTACCACTTATTCGGTGATAGAAGGAATTCCCCTGAGGACCAACATACTTATCAATCCCATAGAATTCGCCATGACAACTGACAAAAATGCTGCATGGCTCGAATTTGGAGACAACCATAAAATAGCTGAAACATTAAAAGACATCGGGCTTTCCACTAAGCCGGTTAGCTACCAGTTTTCGCCAAAAAATCAGGCCATCCTTTTTCCAGGACGGAATCTCATAGATGAATAATCAAAAAAAACACCAACAAAAAGGCCGGAATGTCCTAAAATAGTAGTTGCCTTTTTCCAAAAGCAGGAGGGACGATATGACTTTGACAACAGATGAAGACGAAATCCTCCTTTCAAATCATCCAAGGCCTGATGACATGTTACTCTCCCTTGCAGGGGTCTCATTTCTGCCGCGCAAGCTCTATGCTGAAACCCGGAAGGTAATAGCCCTTGCCAGAAAATTCAACCAGGAAGTTGTGCGACCTTCCGTGCTAGAACTTGAACGAAGGATGATGTCTGACCCCGATTATCTTCCCTGGGACTTCGTACGGACAGCCAATCATTGGGGGCTGTTTTCTCTATGGATTCCCAAAATTTTCGGCGGTGAAGGCTACAGCCCCACAACCCTGTCATGCTTTCTTGAAGAAATAGCATCAGTATGTCTCGGCATGGCCAACCTTATTGGAGTCCATTACCTCGGAATAGGGGCGCTCATGGCATCATTCAACATGCCCTTGATCATAAAAATCCTTGGAGAGGTCACCAAGGCATCCAGAACCGAAACACCCTGCCTTATATCTCTTGCTGTAACAGAACCCAATGCCGGAACCGATGCCGAAGAGACCGAACTTATGGACAAGGGAGAGATGTCGTGCACGGCTCAAAGGGCAAACGGGGGATACAGGCTCAACGGCACCAAGGTATTCATATCAAACGGGCATCTTTCCACATGGCACATTGTAACCGCATTTCGTGACCCCTCAAGACCATCTGAAACAGCCGTGACCCTCGCCTTGAAAACCGGTGTTAAAGGCTTCTCTTTCGGCAGGAAAGAACGCAAAATGGGTCAAAAGGCATGCCCTGCAAGTGAATTGATCTTTTCAGACTGCTTTGTTCCTGATTCATATGTCTGTATCGATAAAATGCAGGTACAAGGTATAAATTTAGGCTCAAAAAAGATTACCCAGAGAATCATTGACTTTGTCGTATCGACATCACGCGCAGGCGTCGGAGCGTTCGGAGCCGGAGTGGCCAGGGGGGCTTATGAAAAAGTCCTTGGTTATGCTGAAAACACAAAGCGATATGGACAAAGACTCATAGACCAGGAATGGGCTCAATGCCTCCTTGCTGAAATGTATAAAAACTTTTCCCTTGCAAGACTTTCCTACATGGAAAGCAATTATGCAAATTCTGTCTACGGTGGCCTGAAATATGTGATGAACAGACCAGCCTACGCAATGAACACTGCCTTGCCCGGCCCTGTTATCAGGGGACTTTTCAGGCCGTTTATATCCACATCAGCGGCTACGAAAAGCGCGCGCAAGCAGAACCTTGAAAACTATTCTGAAGAGAGTCAACTTTTGGCATCTGGATGGGGCTCCCTTACTAAAGTTGCAGCGACAGACCTGGGAATGCGCAACTGTCATCTGGCATGTGAATTCATGGGAGAAGACGGCATAAGACTCGACCGGGGCGCTGAAAAACTTCTCCGTGACGCCAAACTTTTGCAAATATACGAAGGGACAAACCAGTTAAACAGACTCAATATTTTCAAGTGCCTAGTCGCCCGGGGGGTTTCATCAGGGGTCACACTGTTTGACGAGTAAGGATAACTCGATGGATAACAACATAAAATTATTAAAAAAAGTCGCGGGTGAATTTGCCGCAAAAGAACTTTCCCCTGTATGCATGGAAGCGGAAAACGACCCGTCCTCACCAGGTTTTCTTGCCGCTGCAACAAAAGCCTGGGAACTGGGCTTCTTCACCGTGGCGTTCCCGGCAATTGATCAGGATGCCCACAATCCGATCCAGAGCCTGTGTGCCGTAACAGAAGCTATCGCCGAACGGGATGCTTCAATGGCGGCCTTGATACTTGTACACTCCCTTGCCGGACAGATGATGCTGGAAGCCGGCCACCTCGGTCTTTTGGAAGAGATATCCCGAGCTTCGGACATACCGTTCCTGGCGTGCTGTGCATACACTAACCCGGAGGAAAAAGAGAATAAGCTTTACGCAAGGCAGCAGGGAAACAGCTTCATGCTGTCGGGCACCACCGATTACCTCGTTGCGGGTCATATTGCTCGCCATGCTGTTATATGGGCAAAGACAACCGAAAAGAATCCGCCTTCCCTCTTTCTGGTGGACATGGCAGATCCCCGTGTCCGGAAAAGCGCCCCTGTCGCGAGCATTGGAACCAGAGGATGCGCTGCCATAGATGTCGTGTTCAAGGGAGGATACGCAAACATACTCGGCAAGGAAGGCGGTGCGGTGGAGTATGCCCGCAAGGCTGCTCCGGGAATACACGTAGCCGCTGCTGCTGTATCCTTGGGCATCATGCGTTCATCGTTCATCGCGGCCAATTCCTATGCGAAGAAACGCCGTCAAGGCGGCCGCAGGATAATAGAATGGTCCGAGGTAAGGATGATTCTGTCCCGCATGGCGCAACAGGTGGAAATCGCAAAAATGGCTGTATTCCAGGCGGCAAGGGCCGTGGACCAGAGGGAAAGAAATTTCAGGAAAATAGCTGTTGCCACCGCATCCTGGGTACAGGCCGCCGCATGCCGTGTCACCGAAGATGGCATCCAGATCCTTGGCGGAGCAGGTTACATGGAAGACTCAGGCCAGGAAAAAAGGTTCCGCGATGCAAAGCAGATCCAGGCATTTCTGGGGGCTGCGCCGCAAAAAATCCTTTCATGCCTCGCATCATGATGATTCCGGGACCATCTGTCAGGTTGTCAACCGGGGCATAACAGGTGAAAGGTAAAGCCCTGCCCGGCAGCATACACACTAATAAAACAGATTTTCAGGGTTTCCACCAGTAACCAGACCATACTATCCGGTTAACGATGCGAATTTTTATCGGTGCATCAGGATGGTCGTATGACCACTGGAAAGGAATCTTCTATTCCGAAGAACTTCCCAAAAGCGCATGGCTTGCGCACTATGCCAGGCATTTCAACACGGTAGAGCTCAATGCATCATTTTACAGAATCCCGTCTCAAAAATCAGCCGTGAAATGGAATAAAACCGTTCCCGAAGGATTTGTATTCTCGATCAAGGCGTCCCGGCTGATCACACATGTAAAACGCCTCGAATCATGCACCAGGGAAATTTCATGGTTTTTCGATGCGATAAGTCCCATGAAACAAAAAACCGGAGCTATTCTCTTCCAGCTACCCCCTTCCCTGAAGCCTGACGAAGAGAAGCTTGAAGCATTTTGCAAAACCTTGCAACAAATAAACCCGACAGCCGCAGATGAGCCAGAAACCCAAATATGGTCTTATGCGTTTGAATTCAGAAACAGCGCTTGGTATAATAACTCGACTTACAAGGTACTGGAAAAATATGGGGCGGCTTTTTGTATCCATGACATGCCTGGTTCGGCGACTGACAGGATTATTACAGCTCCTTTCACATACATACGGTTCCACGGGTACCAGTCCAAGTACGGGGGGAATTATCCTGAAACAGAGCTCACTTCATGGGCGCAATGGATCCAGTCTGTGTCGCCTTCCTGCAAGAGGGTATTTGTATATTTCAACAACGATGCGGGCGGGTTTGCGCTTAAAAACGCATCGCATCTGGCCAGCTTGATCCGGGGGAAGGAATGAAAGAGATAATAACATCAGAAGTATTTCAGGTCGGGGGGCCGTTTCTCACCTCTCCAGACGATGCGGCCATCTACCTTATCACCATAGGTGATGACGCAGCCCTTGTGGATGCCGGATGCGGTCCTGACCTGATTCCTCTTATCTATAACCTTCACTCTTGCGGAGTGGAGCCAGACCAGGTCCGTTACCTTCTTATAACCCACTGCCATATCGACCATACAGGCGGGGCATCAGCAATCAAGTCAAAAACAGGGTGCAAGATCGTCGCCCATGAAAAAGACGCGGTCTTCCTTGAAAAAGGTGACGATTCTGCAACAGCGGCATCCTGGTACGGGCGGAACATAGAGCCGGTGGCCGTGGATATCAAACTAACAAAACAGATCGAAACGATAGAGTTGAGCGGAAGGGCAATAAAAGCGATCCACACACCGGGACATTCCCCTGGCTCCGTTGTGTACCTGATGGAATCAGAGGGCCAAAAGATTCTTTTCGGCCAGGATATCCACGGCCCACTGCATCCGATACTTCACTCCGACCAGGATGCATACGTGGAATCCCTGAAAAAAATACGCGACATTGAAGCGGATATCCTCTGCGAAGGACATTTCGGCATCTTCAGAGGCAAGGAAGCTGTGGCGAGATTCATTGAATCATACATGAAATGAATAACCAGGTGGTTGTGGATCAGCAATGTCCTCCAGCATGTCCCGGATGCCCCCACGGGAATATCACCAGACAAGAGAGCATAAAACAAAAGACAGGGTGGATCAGACATGCGCTAAAACCTTTTTGCGACAAAATCGAACCCATGATCGCGCCGGGAGACCAAGGACGCCTGGGCTACAGGGATTGTGTGACTCTCAAAGCGGCATATGAATACGGGAAATGGCGCTTCGGACTGGTAAAAAACGATAATGTCATACCTATCCCGGAATGCCCGATTCATACCGGGCGCGTAAACCGCATCATCAACTCCATTGCCTGTCTTCTCCCTGATGAAAGCCTGTTTCCCTGCATATATCTTGTAATAAACGGCCGGCAGGTCACCCTGGTGGTAAAAACCGGAAAACTTCAACCCTCCTTCCTGAAATCCAGGGATCTTGCAGAAGCTGTCGAAAACGCAGGCGCTGATGCCCTCTGGCTACACCTTTTTCCATCCGCCGGGAAAAAGGTTTTTGCAAAATACGGCTGGCACCTCGCTTGGGGCAAGCCCTATTCAACAGACGCTGATGGTTTTGCATATGGGCCAACAACCTTTCTCCAGGTAACGCCTGACATGGCCGAAAAGGCCCTTGACATGGCAGAAACTTTCCTCACCCCCCGCGCGGACGACATTGTAATCGACCTTTGCTGCGGAATCGGAAAAAGCCTTGCCAGATGGACCGGCCGGGGAGCCTGCACCATAGGGATCGAACTATCAGGTGAATCCGTCAAATATGCCCGAAAGAACGTTAATAACGCCATGGTGCTACGGGGGAGAAACAGCCACAGGATTCCACAGATCATGGAAAAAGCATCCGGTTTTTCCCCTGAAAACAGAATTGTTTATGCAAACCCTCCCAGGACCGGTCTTGAAGAAGAAGTTCTTGAGTTTATAGCAAAAGAATTAAAGCCGGCACGCATGGCATACCTGTCTTGCAGCGCCTCGACCCTGTGCAGGGATCTTGAATATCTATGCAGGCATGGATTCCAAGTAGAATCGATCATACCTTTCGACTTTTTCCCGCGCACACTGCACGTTGAAGCTCTGGCCCTGGTATCGGGAATGAAACAACCCTCTTGCCATGTGTATCACCACGTATAAAGCGGGTTTGTCTGCTGTTTCCAACCTGTTCCCGGTTACAGGCACAAATAGAGCATGTATTTCGTATGTACCGGGTATATACCATCCTCCACGCTATCATGCATGGATAACGTGTTTTTCGTAGGGGCGGGGTTTATCCCCGCCCGTTTGCAGAATGCAGGTTATACCGGTGCGATGGTGTAAACACACAGAGTGTGTCCAGCAATCCGGACAAGTCTGCCATCCAGACAAGTCCAGGCATATGTGCTTTAATATTTATAACTGGATTGCACAGTACAAAATAATTTGCCTTACCCAAAACAAGCTTTGCCCGTAATGGGATTTTTTATAAAAATTTGTGATGTCCTGCTTATCAGAGTCTGGCCGGCATCCTGAACAGCCGCGCATGGTATTCATGAAATCAGCCTACCGCAGCTCTGGCAGCTACATGATAACTATAAATAATTATTGACTTATTTGACTAATATAAATAATTATAGATCAGTAAAACGTTCGTCATTCCTGATTTCATATCACCACAAAAAGCTTATCAAAATCCCGGCTGCCTGCATTCATTTTCCGCAAGGAGTCAGACAATCATGACATCGCCGGCAAAAAAAATTCTATTCGCCTTCGAGATTGTTATGGTAGCCGTATTCATAATTATCTCTTTTCTCCTTTTACGGGATAAAACTTCTTTTGATAATATTTCAACTGTCAAATTATCACCCTTGCAAGAAAACACGGAAAGCCGTTTCCAGGCCAAAAACAGGCAACACAGTAATTCTTCATCCAGGCGGATCGATAAGGATAATAATAAGGATAAGGATAATAATAATATTTCGAAAAAAACTATGAAGCACCCAGAGGCTACAGTAAATTTGCCGAAAAGCAGTTCAATAGATGATTACATAACATTAAAATTCTTCAGGCACCTTGAAACAATCAAAGGTAAAACCAATGATGAGAATTCCCAAATCCAGGCAATCCAGAACTACCTGCTATCAAAATTAGATGCGGACACAACGCAAAAGATCATAGAGTATATTAAAATATACCGGCGATGCGAAGGGGAGGTTTCGCGCGAGTTATGGATCAATGGCGTTCCACGAACCAGCGAGGCCAGACTCGCCCGATTGAGCAAGATTCAGGATTACCGCCGCGCTTGCATGGGTGAATATCTTGCTACAAAGCTGTTTGCAGATGAAACAAAAAAGGAGGAATACCGGATAAGGCGGCAGGCCATTATTGATGATACCAGCCTTTATGGTGCTGAAAAAGAGCGCAGACTTTCATTGCTTAACCTTGACATGTGGGGAGACAAGGCAAAAGGGACCAGCGACTTCACGGATCATACGGGCGCAGATCCGTTCAAACTCTACCAGGAAAAGCTGCTGCTTTATAAAAAAGATATGGATGAGATGGAACCATCTGAAAAAAAAGCTTTCATACGAAGCCTGCGGGAGCAATTTTTCACACAGGATGTAGTCGCTGCCATGGAAAAAAAAGACGAAGCCGAACAGGATCAAAAGGCTAAAGAAAGACTATATGACGCCAGGTCCAGGGAGATTTTGTCGGACAACAGCATTTCAAATGAAGAAAAACAAAAAAAATTACGGGAATTACAAGAACAGATATTCGGCGGACATGCTGAAGCATTCAGAAGAATGGAAGCAATGCGTAAAGCACGAGAACAAATGATGCAGCAGCAATGAGGCTCCCTGAAACTTTCATGACAGGCAGCAATCACCCACGGGCATGAAAACAGGGCTGTTTTTCATCGTTTTTCATCCCGCCTCCGAAGGCGGTTTCATGGTGAGCAAAGATACCTCTTTGCGGAACAGGGAAAGTCGTCTACTGCACGAACCATTTTCAGGATTATTTGAAGATCTCCTCTCTACCGCGCCTGATAGCCTCTCTTCTTCTGAAAGCATCGGCTTCAGATCCGTAAATCTTGTTTTCCAGGTCATGTATTTTTCTTTTTTTTTCTTCATCACCTGAATCCGTGAAATTTAAAGCGTTCTAATATTGGAAAATAATCATATTTACA
>CAYVIE010000088.1:0-12342 GCA_964451355.1 uncultured Desulfobacteraceae bacterium | reverse complement strand
GAGCCGCTTTCCGGCGAAGCGCAACGCAGCAGACGGACTTTTTACGGAGCCGTCAAAAATGACCGTCGGCATTGAAATGGAGTATAACTTATGCGGCCATGCTGGTTGCTGGACTCAATAGTGGGGTTTTATTCATGACAACCGAAACCTTGATTCTTCTTTGCGGGTATATGGCAGGTTTTTACATGGCCTGGAACATAGGAGCAAATGACGTTGCGAATTCGATGGCCTCTGCTGTAGGGGCAAGGGCTATAACTCTCAGGCAGGCCATATTCATAGCGGGAATCTTGAATATAGTCGGGGCGACTTTCATTGGAGCCCACGTGACTGAGACGATCAGGAAAGGTATTGTATCATCCGAGGTGCTTTCTGATCCTGATACGGCTCTACTCGGCTCCCTGGCAGCTCTTCTTTCTGCGGGCTTATGGGTTTCCCTGGCTACGTGGCGTTCTTTACCTGTCTCGACAACACATTCCATTGTCGGGGCTATGATAGGTTTCGGCATCATATGCGGGGGATTTTCTGTAATAAACTGGGGAAAGCTCGGTGCAGTAGTTGCAAGCTGGGTGATTTCTCCCATATTCGCCATGGTTTTATCTTTTCTTATGCTGAAGTTGATCCTGGCAAAGATTTTATCAAAGGGGGATCCGGATGTCAGAGCGCTTAAATATTCCCCGTTTTTTATCGGTATAGCGGTTTTCATCTGTATCCTTTCCTTTGTGTTCAAGACTCCACTGGGCAAGAGGTTGTCCCTGTCTGTGGGAAGCGCTGTCGGGCTTTCACTTTTACTTTCTGCCTTTCTTGGTTGGTTATGTAAGCTTTGGATTGTAAGCCTGATGAGAAAAAAAGGTGAGAAACATACTGCAGAAGGTATATTCAGGAGAATTCAGATTGGAACTTCTTGTTATGTGGCCCTTGCCCAGGGTGCAAATGATGTCGCAAATGCAATAGGCCCCCTTGCGCTGATCTACTTCCTTGTCAAGACAGGCCAGGCTGGAACAAAGGTGCCGGTACCCTTTTTTCTCCTTTTTTTTGGTGGACTCGGTATAGCTGTGGGTATCGCCATGGGCGGTTCAAGGGTGATAAGAACTGTTGGCGAGAGAATTACGACACTATCAAATACAAGGGGTTTTTCAGTCGATTTTGCTGCGGCCACAACCGTTTTGCTTGCATCCAAGATGGGCCTTCCGGTATCGACTACCCATGCCGCAGTGGGAGGAGTCTTGGGCGTGGGATTAGCCCGGGGGATGGAAGCAGTGAATTTTTCTATTATTTTCCAGATCATCATTTATTGGATTCTTACTGTTCCGGCTGCAGCCTTGACTAGCATGGCGATCTATCAGATACTTTTACTGTTATTTCATCTGTAAACCGATGAGCAATTCAAGGAGGGATTATCCATGCGTATCCCATTTTTTTCCATTTTCATAACATCTCCGTTTGAAGCGCTGCAGGAGCATGCAGAAAAGGTTAAAGAGTGTGCCTGGGCGTTCCAGCAGGCAATGGAGTGTTATGCGTCAACAAAGTGTGATATTTTTTCCGAGCACCGCCAGGAGGTGATACGGCTTGAACATGAAGCCGATGCCATAAAGCGTCGTATAAGAGGGCATCTTCCCAAAGGAGTGATGCTTCCTGTGGAGAAATTTCAATTATTCCGCTACCTCAGGGAGCAGGACTCTGTTCTTGATTCTATACAGGATGTCATGGACTGGCTTTCCCATAGGATGGATCATGAAATCCCTGAGTCTCTCCAGAGGGATCTTTTTCTTTTGGTGGACGCCGTTGTTGAGCCTACAGAGGCACTTCCCAGGATGCTTTCCGAAGCACGCCTTTATTTCAAAAATTTTTCCGAAAAGCAAAGGACCAAAGTCAAGGAGATCATTGCTGATATACGCAAAATGGAACATGATGCTGATCAGCGGGAGTATGCATTCATCAATAAGGTTTTTGCCACGATTTCGGATCCTATCAGCTTCTATTTTCTTGTACGGCTGGGAGAACTCATTGGTAACGTTGCTGATCATGCTGAAAATACTGGTGATATGATGCGGGCAATGCTCGCCAGATAAAAAAGTCCTGCTTTAAGCTTTTTTGTTTAAAATCAAAAAAAAGCCCATTTTATATAGGCGAAAAAAGCAGCCCATGAGGCTATGCAAAGAAAATAGGATATCCAGTTTATTGGTTTTCTCGCCATGCCGTAACGATTTACTCGGCCAACCCTGGAATGGCACGAAAAACAGCGTTTTGCATCGATGGGCAGGTAGGTTGAGCATTCCGGACACCTTTTGACCAGGAAGACCTGTTTTTTTTCGGACTTTTTATCTCCTCTTTTCATGAAAAGGGCCATTGTTTGTCCTTTCTGTTTTTTTGCCGTGCCGCCAGTCTTATTTCCGGCTGTATCTCCTGGTGGTTTCAGAATTGGTTTTTGGGGTCTGGGGCGCCTGAACGCTTTTGGGCTTGAGGAATATATTTGAAAGGGCCGGGAGGAGGACCGGCCCTTGGGATCAATCGTTTGGATATAACTAATCCAACGTGCTTTTGTTAGAGCCTATCTGTGAAGACTTCAATTTCACTGCTTTTTTTGAGTTGTTCCAGCCAGGAATTATATAGTTTTTCCTGTTTTTGCGCAAGGTGCTGTTTTCTGGCAGCCTCCTTATCCTTTTCAAAGGATTTTTTATCCGGCAGCTTTTTTTCCAGGAAACCTATTACGTAGTAACCTTTGGACTCGTCACCAAAAACACGCTCTGGAAATCGTTTTTCAGTATTGAGCAAGAATGCCTCAGCAGCAAGGCCCGGGACGGGAATGCCTGGAACAGGGCTGTTTTTTTTGAAAAAGTCGGTTTCCTTGAAGTCTATGCCGGCCTGCTGAGCGGCTTTTTTCATGTTTCCGGTTTTTTTGCATTCATCGAGGAAAGCCTGAGCGGCTTTTTGGGCGGCTCGTGCCTCTTGATCTTTTTTGGCATCCTTTGCCACCTTGTCTTTTATTTCTTCAAGATCGGGGATTCTCGGGGGCTTCTGGTCTATAGGTTGAATCAGGAAGTAAGAATCACCTAGCTGGGTGACTTCGGATATATCCATAAGTGGTAGATTGAACGCCACAGCGGCGAAGCGCTTTGGGGATGGTATTCCGTCCGGTCCTTTGTCTTCGGTGAAAAAATCGGTTTCATTCACCTTGAAGTGCATGGGGCCTGCATTTTTTATAAGGTCATCCCCTTCATACGAAACCTCGTAAACGGCTACTGCTTTTTCATATGCCGCATCTTTTGCTTTTTTTAATGCTATTTTTTTTCTGATTTCTTCTTTTACCTTGTCATATGGCTTTATCCCCGCAGGAGTATGAGCTTCAACTTTGATTATGTGCCACCCGAACCGGGTCCGTACGGGTTTGCTTATCTCTCCGGGCTTTAGGGAAAATGCTACATCAGAAAAAGGCTTAACCATGTCTTTTCTTGTGAAAGGCCCTAGGTAGCCGCCGTTTGAAGCGCTTGGGCCTTCTGAGAATTTTTTTGCAAGCTCCGCAAAATCCTCGCCCGCCTTGGCTTTTTCCATGATCTCAAGCGCTTTTTTTCTTTTTTCTTCAACAAGCTTAGGATCGGCGTCCGGGTCAAGTTTCAACAGAATATGTCTTGCAGTAACGGTTTCTTCAACCTGGAATTCATCTGGATGCATATCGTAGTATTCAGAAATTTCTGATTCCTCAACCTTTACTGAATCAATGAAGTCCTCAGGGGAAAATTTTGCATACCTTGCTTTTCTTTCAGGCTTGGTTTTGTAGTCTTCCTTATGTGTTTCATAGTAGTTACTTATCTCATCTTCAGTAAGAGGAGTATCGGTGAAATCCTTTGGTGAGAATTTTGCGTATGCTATTTTAATCTCCGCATTGTTATTGTTGTACCACAGGCGCAACTCTTCTTCGGATACGCTCGCAGCACTTGTCACAACTCCCTTGAGGATTTTTGTGATCATTGCGAGCCGCATTTTGGCCTCGAATTCTTCCGGGGTCATGCTGTTTTGCGCAAGCACACGCCTGTACTTTCCAGAGTTGAACCTGCCATTTCTGTTGAAGTCAGGCATCCTTGTTATGGCTTCGGCAAGGGTGGAAGCAGGTATCCGTATTCCCAGGTCTTTGGCCGCGTCCAGGATTATTCTTTCCTCGATCAGCCGGTCAATGGCTCGTTGCTTTATATTCATGGCTTTAATCAGGTTCTCGTTTAGTTTTCCACCGAACTGGCGCCGCAGAGTATCCATAATCCGCTTGTATTCACTGGTATATTCCTTGATAAATATGGGCTCTCCGTTAACTATAGCAACGCGCGACGATCTGTTGGCGTAAAAAGATCCGGCCCCGGTAAAAATAAATGCAATAACTATGATTCCTAAAAGGATTTTCAGCATCCATGATCCGGCACTTTTCCTGAGAACACTCAGCATGACAGTAAACCTCTTTGCTTGGTTTGGTGTTTGAATTCTTATTTTTATTTAGCTGACCGCCTAATATATTTGTCCGGATGAACCGAACATGGTTTCGGAATGATACCGTCTTTTATATGCATAGTGCCTCTTTTGTCAATTCGCAAAAAATCTTATTGACATGTCCACTAGAATTTTCCTATGTTACCCGATCATTGGAAAGGGGCTGTAGCTCAGTTGGGAGAGCGCATGACTGGCAGTCATGAGGTCAGGGGTTCGAATCCCCTCAGCTCCACCAAATCTTCATGAAAAACATGAAATTACCCCTGCTGAAGATAAGTAAGTGGGCATTGAGCCGTTTTTCCGGGGTAACTTTCACAAGATATATCTGAAATTCCCCTCCTTATTATTTCTGGCCGGAAGCGTGTGGTGCGCTTTTCCGGCTTTTTTGCGGCCATGGTTTTATCTTTTGATCTGAATCCTTGAGTTTTCGTACCAGCACCAGATGCGCGAAGCCAGCCGTTTGATAATAGCCTATTATATCAGCCAGTTGCTACTGATGCAAAATTGCGCGCGGGTGAATGCAGCTAATCATGAAAGTTTACAAGCCCGTCATTTTAATCGTTTCCTGAAATGACACAATGTGTTATGGGATTTGATGATCAGTGTTTTGTAAACATGGACTGTTGTAAGGGGTTTACGGATCTGATATATATATAAAAATATAGGTTCACAGGGAATGGTCATAACAAATCAGCCGTAAACCATTATGGGGGCTGAAATGATAAAGCGTTTCTGCTTGTTTTTTTTGAGTATTCTTCTATCAGGCTGTATGACGCCGGGCCTTAAGCTCTTTCCTGATGCCACGGATCCTTTTCGGGAATTTCTCCTGTCCGGGACTGCCCAGGAGAAGGTTCTGATAATTCCGGTTTCAGGAATTATCTCGGATCTACCTCAAAGAAGAATATTTACCACCTACCCCGGCATGGTTCAGGAAATCGTATCACAGCTACGCCTTGCCCAGAAGGATCCTGATATCAGGGCTGTCTTATTGAAGATCGATTCACCTGGCGGCTCTGTCACTGCGAGCGATCTTCTCTATCATGAGATTCTGTCGTTCAAGCAGAAGACCGGCGCCAAAGTTGTGGCCGTCCTTATGAATATTGCCGCCTCTGGAGGGTATTACATTGCTCTGTCAGCTGACAGGATAGTAGCTCATCCCACTACTATAACCGGTTCCGTGGGTGTTATCTTTTTCAGGCCAAGAGTCAAGGGTTTGCTTGATATGCTAGGCGTCGAAGTGGATGTGGATACATCCGGCAGGCACAAGGACATGGGTTCACCTTTCAGGCCGCCTGACAAGGAGGAAGAAAGGATTTTCAAAGAGATAACAAAAACTCTTGGAGACAATTTCGTTCAGCTTGTGAAGAAGCGCAGAAGACTCGATGATAGAGCCATAGAGGATATCAGTACAGCGCGGATATATCTGGCCGAGGGTGCAAAACAGGTCGGTCTTGTTGATGAGATCGGTTATCTTGATAAAGCCATACAGGAATGCAAAGCACTTGCGGGGATATCCCCTGATGCACGTGTTGTTGTATACCGCCGCCTTGAATTTCCTGATGACAATATATACAACACCATCCAGATGAGAGGGCAAGGTCCGGAGCCCCGGCTGGTTGATTTTGGTCTGTCTCGTTTCATGCCTGATTTAACTCCCGGTTTTTATTACCTGTGGACACCGCAGCAGGTGAGATAGCATAGATGTTGGAACTGGACCCAAGGATCCGTTTAATACTCGAACATCTCCACAAGAAAGGATATGTCTTGAAGGGGATCAAACGTGGAATTCGCGTGAAGTTCCCTTTTGGCATAGACGTGGATATTTATAATCTTTCACGTGAGCCTGAGCAGATCAGGGCCAGGATACGTTGCGGTAATACAAAAGCGGATCTTGATGCAGGGGTGAAGCGCGCGCATACTGAGCTGAAAAAAGGACTCGCAGGGCTCGCGGAGATCGACGGTTTTTCAAGGGTTGGGGCCGGAGGGCAGGTGTTCGGCTATTACAGCAGGATCGAAATGAAAAGCCGGGACTCAGAGCCTGAACTTGTTTTGGATATTTCACCGGTGGAAGAGAAACAAGGTGCACCGGCTGCCTCGGAAATGCCGAATCAAGTGAATAGGGAGGATAGAATCGAGGCTGTTGATCCTGAAACCGGCGAACCCTTGGTCCTGGAAATTTTTGATGAGAGCGGAAAGGATACCCAGGGTGGGGGGGCGGAAAAAAGTGAATCACGTAATGGGGATGAATCAACTTCCCCTCATCTGGCTGATCCTATGGAGCAGGCGGTTGAGATGCTGGAATCTGTGGACCCCGGCGCGTTCCGCAAAGCAATGGATGGTCTTGGACTCCCGCGGTCAAGCATTATACGGGTCGCGCTTATGAGGATGTACAGAGCAGCGGTTGATGTCGATGAACTCAGGCGGACAACACAGGAGGAGGCCGCCCGGATAAATTCTCCACAGGACAGGTCGATACTGCAAAGGGCATTGAAGGTTAACAAGAACCCTGTCCTGGCTCCATTGATTCAAGGACTCTGGGATGCCGCTTCCGGTGAGATAACAGTTATTTTGTAGTCAAACACCCACGGTGAGATGATCTTTCCCGGCTTTGCAGGTAAATGTTGGAACAGATTAGCTCCAGTCTGGCTTTAGATTCACCCTCAACGAAAACACAGCCGACGGTTTTGGAAAAAGCTTTGTATTCAGCATGGCCTTTTTACGATTGCGTTATTACTGCTAATCATGAAAATTTCTGAAGCCGCCACCACCATCGCTATGCACGAGTTTATTCACTGGTTCAACTATAGTTTGTCCGGGTTACGGCTTGCGCACAGCTCGAAGGGCTCCGCATTCGTAAGATTCATGTCGTGCCTGGCTTTTGGGGCCAACGGTCTTTACGATTTCATGCCATCCGTCAGAATAGCTCGAGTAGCTCTCGTTTGACCAGTACCATATATCAGGGGATGCAGGAAATGGATTGGGAGCCGAAAAAAGGTCTGAAAGCTCTTTGGGTGATGGCAGCCGCCAGTCGGTGTATCCCCCGTCTTCGAGCAGTTTTACCTGCTGCTTTGCTTCATCGTATGTAAGGCATTTTTCTGGGTTTTTGTCGGCTGAATCGAGAAGCGTCCACATCAGGCCGGTTCTGCTGTCGATAAAAACTCCAGAGGCTTTAGGCAAAAAACGCCCCTTTGAAAGGGAGAGTTTTTGTACTAATTGGATGATCTTCTCCTTGAGTTTTTTTTCTGTGGCAAGCTTTTCGAGTCTATTTATTTCTTTTTCTATTTTACTTCGTAATGGGCTGTCAGGCTCGGCCTCCAGGTAATCCTTGTATATACCGATCGCCTTTGCATAATTGTCGCCGAATGACTCCGCCTGTTTTTTAAGTGATGCAAAAAGGTTTTTTTCGCGGATTTTTTCCTGATAAATGGGTATTTGTTCTTCCAGAAGGTCTGCGTGGCTGTTGTCATAAAGTCCGGTATATGTCTTTATCAAGGATAGGCATTTCTCCCAGTCCCCCGCATTTTCTGCATCCTTGACAGCATTCTTGACCCAGATGAAAAATTCGGTGGAAAGATCAGTTATGGCTTTTCGCGCCTCTGCGGTATGCGCGCCGTCAGGGTGTGCCTCCAGGTAATTCTTCAGGGCTTCTATCTTTTCGTCAGGCATTCCTGTTTCAAGTACTGATTTTACACGCTGGAAATCCCTTTCATCAATTTTTTTCTTTATTTCGTCGATCTTTTTTTTCATCATCCTGGCATATGCAGGAGGGGGAGATGATGCTATGTATTCCTGTCCTTTTTTTAACGCTTCTTCGAGATTTCCCTGGGCAAGCATCTTGTCTATTGGTTTGATTGCATTCTGGTAGCTTTCTTCTTCTAATTGCTCTGATAGAAGCGTTATTCTGTTTTTCGCATCCTCAACAAAGGTCTTGTAGTCGGAGTCATTTTGATGGTCTTGGGTAAAGAGCTTGAGGAGGTAGATTTTGCGCTGGATGTCGGGCTGGGCTTCAACCTGGGCAAGAATCTCTTCGTAGGTTTGTCTTCGTTGTTTTTCGACCTGCATCATGTAGAAGGTTATCCCGGCTACTATGAGCAGAACGGTTATAATGCCGGCGCCGATGCCGGCTGCAAGATAGATGCGCTTTTTTTCCCGGGGGAGTTCAATGCTCCACTTTTTACGCTTGCAGTAGTCCCGGATGTACCGTTCAGCTTCCTCTTTGTCCATGCCGAATTCCATGGCCTTCTCAACGAGGATCCTGAAGTACTCGGGTCTTATTCTGCCACTTATTCCAGCTACGTCTATGTCTGAATCAAGCTGGGCCAGCCTTGCCTTTGCAAGGCTTACATCATATGCGATTCGTGATTCATCGGCTTTGAATATAGTCATGCAGTGGCCCGCCAGTATATTGCTTGCCGTGACAATGGCGTCCCTTCTGCTGACGGCGGCCAGCTCTTTTTTCTTCTTTGATGCGGCATCCTGTAGTTGGGTAAGGTCCGCGTTTTCAGGCAGGCCTAAAAAGTCATAAAGAGATTTTTTGCCGACTATTTTCAGGTTTTCAATAATCGAGTTTTCAATGGATCTGTCGATTTGCCTCAGGCCGGGGAGTTCAACTTTTTCCTCTTCTTGTATTTTTTGTTTTTCTTTTTTTCCGTTTCCCTTCCGGATCGGGCAGCGCACACGCTTTCGCACCTCATCAGAGCTCATGTGATGGCGCTTGGCGATCTTTTTGATCTCCTCTTCAGTTATGTAGCCCTTCGCCATCCTGAGGCTTATCTGCTGGTCAATTACCTTGAATTTTTCATGTTTTTTTGCCCTGATTCTTTCCAATACTTCCGATTCATCTATTGAATGCATTTCAGCAAGTTTAGTCACTTCCTCGGGCGCAATGTAACCTTTGCCGAGAAGGATCTCTATGTGCCTGTCTATATCCGTAATTTTTTTTTCCTTCTGGGCGGAAAACTCTTCAACCGCTGCCTGGGCCTCTGCGCGCCTGAGGGTGTCGTCAAGCATTACGCGCCTGATTTCAGGAAGGTAGCTGATACATTTCTGGGCCCAAAGCCCTTTGGTAGGATGATTGCGGAGCCTGCTCCATTCGGCCTGCTTCCTGGTGATCGCCGCCTGGATTACTTCCAGGTCATTTTCAGGCGGATCAAACGGCAGTTCAAGTAGAACAAAGAAATTTTCTCGCTGTTCCATATTGGATGTCCTGTATTACAGGTATTTCAATCAATGGTATCGGGATCATGAAAATGATAAAATGAAGATGCTGGTGTGCTTGCATGCGATGGGTGATCAGTGGACCACCAGGTTTTGGGACCGTTCCTTGGCTTTTTCGAACTCCTCACCGCTTATTACGGATGCGGTGTCAACTTCAACGTTAACTGACCTGTTTTCACTTGTTTCAACAGCCGACATGGCAAGCCTGCCCTCCTCGTTTATGTCAAAGGTTATTTCTATCGGCAGATCAGCCGGTAGTCCGGGGGGCAGGTGCAAGATAGCGGTTTTTATTTCTACTCCATGGTCTACTGGTATTTCTATCTTGCTGGTTTCGCTCTCCATGATACGGATTAAAACGGTCCTCTGGTTTTCCACGGCCGTATAGAAGCTTTTTTTGACCTTAACCGGGACGGTTGTATTTCTGAGTACGAGATTGAAGATAACTTCCTCGTTCTTGGGATTGTGGGCCACAACGCCGAAACTCTTGCTTGTGACGTTTTTGACCCTCATTATGGCTCCCTCGATGGAAGGAAGCTTGTATCCGGTCTCCTCTGCAAGCTCCAAAGCGGCTTTTTTAAAGACTTCCGGTTTTATCTCCTTTTTCTCTATCATTTCAGGAAGAACTTCTGGCCGCTGAATAGCGACCTTGGTTTCTTCCGAGATCTTTTTAACGAGGTCATCGTTCAAGGCAAGCTTCCAGCCGTAAATAGCCGCCCCTTTTGCAACGGCTTCATCAGGGTCGAAAACCTTGGGCGTGATCTGGAACTCCTTTTTTATCCTGTTTGCGACCTGTGGCATCCTTGTGGAACCGCCGACCAGGATTATTTCGTCGAACTTGTCATACCCTTTTTTTCTCGCTTCTCCCAGCATCTCGCGTGTGAAATCTATAGTCCGTTCCAGGAGATCCTCGGTTAGCTCCTCGAACTTTTCCCTTTCCAGAAGCAGTTTTACCCGTTTTCCGCCATGTGTTATCGCAATCGGAGTCTTTGGCCTCTGGCTAAGGATCTTTTTTGCTTTTTCAGCAGATAGCTGGAGGTCCTGCCAGGTGTCCGGATCATCAAGTATATCTTCGTCTATACCCGTCTCCTCCTTGAATCGTTCGACAAGATATGTAACAATCCTGTCATCCCAGTCCTTGCCTCCCAGGTTATGGTCGCCGCCGGTGCAGATCACTTCCACAGCGTCTTTCTGAATGTGGATCATGGTGATGTCAAAGGTGCCGCCACCAAGGTCATAGACCAGCACAACTTTTTCTTCCGTGGTATCAAGAGAACCATACGCGATCGCTGCGGCTGTAGGCTCATTTATTATCTGCCTGACATTGAAGCCAGCGATTTCTCCTGCTTTTCTTGTTGCCTCCCGTTCGTTTATCCCAAAATATGCAGGGCATGTTATCACAACGTCTGTTACTTTTTCGCCGAGATACTGCTCAGCATCCTGGCCGAGTTTTTTCAGTATGTATGCTGATATTTCCTCGGCCCTGTAAGTCTCGGAGCCGTGCACGAATATGAAATTGGGGTCGCCCATGGAGCGTTTGATAAAGCTTACTACATCATTTGGGTAGAGTTTTGCACTCTCTTTTGCCACCTCTCCCACAACTATATTCCCTTCGTCGAAAAAGACGACCGACGGGGTAACCCTCTCGTTTTCAGCGTTAGGTATGATAACAGCTTTGCCATATTCGTCCACGTAGGCTATGGAAGAATAGGTTGTGCCCAGGTCGATACCGAATATCCTTTTGATTTTTTTCGTCATTTACTCAGTCCCTTCCTTGCCTGTATTTTCGGCATAGACATAGACCGAAACCATTTCCGGCCGGATGATCTTGCCGTCCCAGATGTAACCCGGCCGGAGACTTTCGGCAACCTGCTTATCGAGTGCCGGATCGTCGGTCTCAACCTTGCTGATCAAGCGCTGGCGGGTACTGTCAAATGTTTTCTCCTCACACCTGAACGGCTCTATCCCTTCCCACGAGAATATGTCCTCGAGATCGGATGCTATTCCGCTGAGAAAAGACAACACTTCTTTCAGCGATTCAGCGGGATTCAGGCTTTCCATGCTTTTTTCATAGTGTGTGGCGAATTTTCTTATATCATCGATAACCTTTATAATGTCAGTGACAACAGTATGAAGATGCTTTTTTATTATTCCCTCGCGGTAAGCCTGCAGTTCCTGGTGCAGGTTGTCGATGATTTTTTCTTTGTGCGCGTCATATTTTATCTTTTCATTAAAGGCAAGAGATAGTGCTTCCAGCTGTTCTTTTACAGATTTGATTTCGGATAGGAGGTCCAAATCCTGTTTTTTTGCGGTTTCCTCCTCACCGTCACCAGGAGTCTTTTCAACAGAAACAGGTTTTTCCGAAGCATCCTCGGAAGACTGTGCCTTTGGAATCAATGGATCTTTTACCGGATGGTCAGCCTTGCCGGCACCTGATGAGAGTTTGTCTGCCGGTATGCCGAGTTCGCCGAGTATTATGTTGTTTTGTTCTTCTGTTTCCGGTTTTTTTCCAGAGTCGTCACAGGTCATGGTCTCTCCCCGCTAGCTTCGGCTTGAATTTTAATATTCGTCTGAATACGTGAGCTTGTTCCCCCTCACCAGATATACAAAGGTGGTTGTTTGATTATAGTCCAATAATATATTTTCTCTTAATAA
>CAYVIE010000087.1:0-12380 GCA_964451355.1 uncultured Desulfobacteraceae bacterium | reverse complement strand
TTGACTGTGCTTCACGCGATACGGTTACAGGAATTTGTTGAGTAAGGGCGGTCGCAATTGATATACAATATGAAATTAATACTGGTGTTATTATGATGAAAACTATTAGAAATTTTTCTCTTAGTAATCTCATGGTCAAAAAAATAATAATCTGATGTTATGTTATAAAACCGCCCGAAACAGGTGCTTACTTGGCTTTGATTATGCTCTGAGAAATAATATAATTTTATGATTTTAAAGGAGGTTGTTAAAAATCAATAAATTTTATAAAGTTATGGAGATAAAGCCTCTCGGTTTTATTGATCGTATAAAAATATTGAATGGAAAGAGTGAGGCGTAAATAATTTTTCCGCCCTTAAAGGTTCTACAAATACCTTGAATAGGTTCTAAAAATATAAAAACAGGGAAAGCGAAAAGTGAATTTTCCGCCTTCCCCGCGTGTTTTTAAAAAAAGAAAAGCCCGGTTATCCGGCGGCAACCTTTTTTATATCTTCAAGGTATGAATCGAGCAGCAGTGATTGGTCAAACGGGGTGATTTCGTTTTTCAACCGCTGCTGCGCCATGTCAGTAGCCATGTCGACAAGTTCGGCCAAAATAGCCTGGCGCGCGGCCACCATCATGCTCTGGGCTTTTCGCTGTTCCATCTCTATCATTCGCTTGGCCTGCTTGTTTGCGTCTTCTATTATACGATCCCGCTGGCGTTTACCTTCGGCGATTATTCTTTCCTTCATCTGATGTAGACGTTCCGAGAATGCCTGGAGTTCTTTCTCCGCGGTCTCGATCTTAGCGAGGATTTCATCTTTTCTCGATTGTGCCTCGGAAAGTTCCTTTGCTATTTCTGCCCGCTGACCTTCCAGAAATAGTTTGATTGGTCGTTTAGCATATTTGACAAGGAAAAAGGTAAAGATACCGAAATTGATATACATCATTACGGTATCATAAACAGGACGCCATGAAGGAGCGGAATCAGCCGCCCATACAGGGACTGCGAAAAGCCAAAGGAGAAAAGCCAGCAGGAGATGAAAACGAAAGCCCTGTCTTGTGAATTGGTTGATCTGTTTCATGGTTCGGATACCTTTATGCGGCCTTTCGATCCAGAATCTTAGCAAAGATCTCAAGGGCTATATTCTGAGCATCTGCAGCAAGACGGGTTCTGGCCAATTCTATCTGGCGGTCAATTTCAGCCTGGGTTTTTTTACGCATGAGCCGGACCTGTTCTAAAGCGGATGCTATGAGCTTTTCCGCTTCGGCGGTTCCGGCTGATTCGAAATTTTTTTTCTGCAGGGTTGCTTCCAGAACCGCTTCTTGTTCGGCCTCTCTCATATCCCGGCTGATCTTTGCCAACGTTTCGTTCGCTGCCCTGATTTCCGCTTCTATGTTGTCTATCGTAACTTCCCGCTGCTTTATTGTGGCATGCAGGGGTTTAAACATTATGCGGTTTATCAGGAAAAGAAAGATTAAAAACGAAACCAGTTGAACAACAATTGTCTCGTTGATGGATATCAACGAAATTGTCGATATGATTTCCATTGTTCTTCCTGTTAGTTATACAACAAAAAGCAACAAAAGAGCGACAACCAAGGAATATATACCGGTAGATTCAGAAACGGCCTGGCCGACGAGCATGGTACGAGTAAGAAGGCCGGCTTCCTCGGGATGCCTGCCAATGGCTTCACACGCTTTGCCTGCTGCAAACCCTTCTCCCACACCGGGTCCTATTGCCCCGAGCCCCATGGCGAATCCAGCACCAAGCATTGCCATTGCACGAATGAATTCCGCACCAGAAATATCCATTTTTTTCCTCCTTGAATCTATTATTATTGGTTTTATTAATTATGAAACCTCGCGACAATAAATCAAAAAAACAAGAGAAGATAAACAACTCCCTGAATTATCAGGCGTTAAGGGTCAGTAGCAAAGCCACGACCAATGAATATATGCCTGTTGATTCAGATACTGCTTGTCCGACAAGCATGGTCCTTGTCATGAGGGCGAGTGTTTCAGGGTTTCTAGCAACAGAATCAACCGCTTTCTCAGCTGCCATGCCTTCACCTATCCCGGGCCCGATTCCGCCGAATCCCATGCATATGCCAGCTCCAAGGAGGCCGCAAGCAGTTACCAGAGAGAAAGCATCAGGGAATGTCTTAAAAAGCAGTAAAAGGGCAATGAGAAATCCATAAATAGCGGTTGACTGGGAAACACCGGCTCCTATCAACATCAGAGTATTAAGCTGTCCCGCTACTTTTGGTTGCCTGCCGATACCCTTGCAGGCTCCTCCGGCAGGAAGTCCTGCGCCTATGCCGCAGCCTATCGCGGACAGGCCCATAGACAATCCCGCCCCGAGATACGCCCATGCTGTTAAAAGGGAATTGCCGGAAACCGGTGAAAATAAAAGAAGCATCGCTATAACTAGACCGAAAATTCCCGCAGTTTCCGCGACAGCTTGACCCACAAGCATTGTGCGAAGAATCTCGCCGGCAAGGTTGGGACGATAGGAAAGGGTATGGTTGGCCGCACCGGCTGTGTAACCCTCACCGATAGCAGCGCCTATGGCACCTAATCCAACGGAGAATCCAGCACCTAGAAAAGAAGCAGCTTTTATCCATTCAACAGTGGTAATGGGCATTTCAGTTCACCTGTACCGCTATGTATACGAGTGTAAGCATTGTAAAAACAAATGCCTGTATGGCACCAACGAACAGACCGAAAAATGCGTTCAGGAAAGGTGGAAGAATGAGGTTCCACACAAGGTATGAAACCACAAGTATTATGATCGAACCACCCATGATATTCCCGAAAAGACGGAATGAAATTGAGATAACCTTGGCAAGTTCACCTATAATATTCAGCGGAGCCATGAAGAAAATGGGCTCGGCATAGGCTTTCAGGTAGCTCTTTATGCCCTTTTTCTTGATGCCCGCCCAGTGTGAAATAAAAAAGCCCATGATTCCCAGGCTAAGAGGCGTATTCAGATCCTTGGTGGGTTCTTCCAGATGGGGTATAATGCCGAGCCAGTTGCTCAGGAGAAGAAAAAGAAACAAGGCGGTTATAAGGGGGGCATATGTTTTTGCCATTTCCTTGTCAAGGGCATCTTCCGTGAGAATATAAAACTGGCTGACAAAAAGTTCTCCCAGGGTCTGAACAGGGCCTGGGACCAGACTTCGCTTCCTGCTGGCAAGATAGCCAAAGACCAGCAGCGCACTTATCACTATCCAGGTCATGGCGATGACCTCCAGGTTGAAGGTCATCTTGTATCCCATTACAGTGATTATAAGCTGATGAATTCTTCCGAGTTCTTGCATTTTCCGAATAATTCCTTATGATCTTACCTGTTAGTGGATCCGGCGGATCTATAAAATATCAATAAATTTTCCGCAAGGATTATTATTTGAACAAGAAAAAGCCCGCACACAGCAGCTGGCAGGCTCAGGCTGTCAAACCGTATCGCAAGGTATATGGGTAAAGCAAGCAGCAGGAAACGAAAGAATATGAGTATAAATGATATGGCGGTAGATTTCTTCCTGCTGGCCGATATCCTGTAAGTAAGCGTTTCAGCCATAATTATAAAATTAATGACTGAAAAGAGTGACCCCATGATCCACCCCTTGCCTACGGGCCTGTATCCGAGAAAAATCAAGGGCGCGCCTATGAGCAGAGCAACCGTAAGAGCCGCGCCTGCATAGCGCCTCTCGGTTCTTCTCAGGGTCACCATATGATTCATTTTTTATGCTCTTGTTGGTCTATAACTTCCATGAGCTGGCGATACGCTACCACCGCGCCGCCGATTATACCCAATAGCGTGAAGATTGCAATAAATGGCCCACGAGTGCCAAGCATCCTGTCTATTTTAAGACCCACCCACAGGCAGAAGAGTATGCATCCAGCCATGGTCAGGCCCACCTGGGCTATGATCTGTAGATTCTCTGCCCATGTGCGGTTTTTTTTGTAATCGAAAAATTTTTTTCCGGGCTGATGCATGCTCGAGTGGTTCCCCCGAGTGGTCTCCCATGGAAAAGAAAAAATTCGGTAACAGAGCTTGACTGTTGGGTCAAGGTTTTTTTCGCCTGGTTTTAATATAAGGAAATGAATCAGGCTGAACAGAATATGCGGATGGTATTATGAAAATTGATCCCAAACAGCGGGTCAATAGTTCCAACCGAGTATTCCCATTGCGATGATATTGGCCATGATGGCAATGCCATAAAGGGATCCTGTAAAAACCGCTTTTGCTTTTACCGATTTCAGCCTTATAGCAAAAAGTGTTGCTACATAGAAATGGAAATATCCAAAAAAGAATATCAGCCATACCCCCTCAAACGAGCGGTTCCAGTATTTATACTCCCATACGAGATGGCCGCCGATATTCAAGATGACTTCCACAAAGACACAGAAAACAGAGTAACCTATTGCCCAGAACCAGTCATTGGGGATCCCAAGGATTTTTGTTCTGGGATCATCTTCGAGCGTATAGTAATAAATGATGCCGGCAATCGCAAACATGAAGATTATTTCAATGTTCCACCCCAGAAATACCCGGAGGGCTGTATCCCCCGGTACTGTCCAGACTGCTGAGCGGCCTGTAAAATGATATATCCACCCGTTCCATGTCTCATTGATGAAGTCCATACCGAAAAGCGTCAAGCCCGCAAATATTGCATTCCAGTTCCCGGTATTGCGTGCTTTTTTTATCTCCGTAGCGTATATGTAAAAAACAATGGCAAGAAGCGGAATCGCATACCATTTGATGGTGGAAAGGTCGCGGAGACCATCAAATGCTTTGATGGTAGCTTCAGTAGGCATATGTTGCCCTCCTGTTGAATCTGAAATGAGAAACTTTTCTATAAAGCGGGCCCGGTGTCAATATGGCAGAAGTTCATTATGGCAGAAGTTCATTAAAAAAAGCAAAAAATCATTGGACCGGCCGTTGTTTTTGGCCCGGCTTATGATAATAATTTGGCGCTGGATGGTTTATGCATCTTTATATTTCTGCAAGTATTTTGGGAATAATGGTATTTATCTGAACTTGTATGAAGTAAGCATTGGCATCGGCCGCAAGCAAGCATATGAATCTCAGATTCATATGCGCAGATTCACCCGGTGGTTTTATTATGAGGATGCCATCTTGTGTATGGACCGTGATACCTGTACATTTTTGGTTATTGCAATTGAGCATGGCCTTGCTGCAGTGGGTTATGATGTTGGTGGCTGCTGAGGCCATCTTTTCAAAATCTATTGTTTCATCCTTGGAATGACTTGCAAGCACCTTTCCTTCCGGGCTCATTATTGCAAGACCTTTGTAGCCCTTTGTGGATGCCAGAAGATTTATATATTTGTTTAACGCGGTTTCAAGTTTGGATTTACCCCGGGAAGGTTTTGAGGCCGGTTGGGGTGATTTCGCTGCATCTTTGTTGTTTGCCCTTGCTGCGGCTGGTTCCTTTGCATTCTTGCTTTCTTCTTCCTCCTTGTCCCACGTGGCACCGATTACTTTCATCAGGTTGTCTTTTATCTTTCGGGTCCTGCGTTCAGGAGGGAGAGGGGTTATAAAGACATGTATTCCCCGCCATGCGGCCATTTCGCGGGCGGCTCCTTCACCGCTGAGGAACTCAGTTTGGGCATCGAGCAGCACGCCGTTCGAAAAATATATGAACCCTCTTTTTTGCGTACCCACGCGGACTTCAAGTCTGCACGTTTTTTTTAGAATACTGAAGAGCGGAAGAAAGTTTCCAAGTATCATTCCATCTCTTGTCAGTCCTTCATCACGGAGGTTCAGGCCTACAAAGATAGCTGAAGCAAGCTGCCCGAAGGAGAATGGTTTTTTTATGTAATACAGGAGTCCTGTATGGCCTGTCCTTTCAGGGAACCAGGGCTTGGGATCTTTTTTGTCAAGGACAACAATACATGGTATGGAAGGGAATTTTCTTGTCACAAGGGATAAAAGATCAAGGCCGTCTGCTCCAGGTAGCCTCAGGCTGGTAACCAGAACAGAGATACGTGTTTTTTCCATGCGTCTTATTGCTGTATCAGCGGCCGTGGCGATTTCCAGGTTGAAGTGGTGAAGATCCTTGAAACCTTCCTGGACTTTTTTCAGATGCTCAAGATCGTTGTCAACAATGAGGACCTTGTCCATAAATACTCCGCATTTTTCGTGTATTGAATCTCCCGGAACCAGCCGATAAGGCCAAGTGCCGGACCCCCTCCTTGGTCCGATAATTTTAAATTATTTAAATTATTTTAAAAATGTATAATATGTCAATTAAAAAGTACTAATTTACCTGAATCCACGAGTGCTTGTTCCTGAGATGACCGAAGGCGGCCGTTCGATAATAGCCCACTGTACCGGGCTGTTATCGGCGAAGCAGGATGATATGCGGGGGAGCGCCCCTTTTTGTCACGGATTCAGGATTGATTCCGTGGCGATTAACCTTATGCCGCGAACCATTTGTATATGGCGATAGGTAAATGCAGATGCGAAGAGCAGCCTCACAAATATTCATGCGCACATTGGTTATGTCCTTCCCCGGTTGGCCGGGGCGGAGGTTCTTGTACGGGGTGTTTTTAATTTTTTTTATAACTGTCCTGACGGGCCAATGCAGTGCGTTATGTTTCAGGGTTGCAGTCTATAATGTGCAGAATCTTTTTGATCTCACCGTTGACGGGACAGAGTACAAGGAGTTTTTGCCAGATGGAAAAGCCCGCTGGACCCCTGGTGCTTATCATGCAAAGCTTTCTAATATATCCAGGGTGATACAGGGAGTTAATGCTGATATCATTGGATTGTGCGAGGTTGAATCGGAAGAAGCGCTTTTGGATCTCAGGCGGATTCTGGCAAGGAAGGATCGGAATTACCCGTATTATGCCATTTCAATGCAGAAGGGTGTGGCAGTCCGCTGCGCGTTGTTGTCACGTTTTCCTGTAACAAGTATGCGCGAGATAAGGATACCGGTTAACTATCATGTCCATTCGGCCGACTCGGTCAATGACAGGAACATCCTTGCTGTGACAGTGATGATAGAAGATTCACCGCTTGTAATCTATCTTTGTCACTGGAAATCCAAGCGTGGCCCTGAAAGCCGGAGAATCAGGTATGCTCAAGCATTATACCAGGACATAAAGAGACTGGAGCCGGAGACCGAATATTTGATTATGGGTGATTTCAACAGCGACTACAACGAGTTCGAAACAATATCGCGTAATCGTGATTTGAATGATGCGGGCGGGAAAACCGGAATCAATCATATATTGAAAACATTACAGGCAGAAAACGTATTGGTGCAAAAAAATAACCTTTGCTCAGGCCGCAGGCGTCTTCATTACAATTTATGGGTGGAGCTCCCAGCGCGACGAAGGATGTCATACATATACAAGGGCAGATACCACACCCCTGATGCTATTATTATTCCATGCACTCTTTATGATTCTAAAGGAATTTCATATATTGACGGTTCTTTTGACGTATTCGATCCTGTCTACCTTTTTTCAGGTGATTCGATCTTCAGGTTCAGGTTTGATGATGGGGTGTACATAGGATACTCCGATCACCTTCCTGTATATGCTGATTTCACTATATCCGGAACAAGTTCCCGATGCCTGTCAGACCCGAAAAAGGTAATGATCGCGGATTTATACGAATCAAAAGCCGGTAAGGTAAATTATATTATTTATGATTGTGTCGTGATCTACAGGCAGGGGAATAATGCTGTAATCAAAAATCCAGGCGGCAGAGCTATTTATATTTACGGCAGGGCAAACGATCTTCCGTTGTTTGGAATCTGCGGATTTCATGTCACGGGGCTTGGCAGGTTTCACGGTAATCTCGAAATAATTGATGGAAACAGTTTGGAATGCAGTGAAAGATATCCATATCCCGGCACTCTTTACCTGGATCCGGCCAAAAAGGATATTTCAGATCCTGTTTATGCGAACGAGGTGATAAAAAGTTGTGTGGGGATATATGATAATAAAAGATTTATATACGCACCCGGTAAATCTGTCAGGATCTATTTCAAACGGCCGGCTGTTGTTCCGGTCTCCAGGGCAAAGGTGGAGATTAGAAATGCAAGGCTCCTATACATGTATCAAATGCAGATCGTTATAGAATCCAGCCAACAGTTTCGTATAATAGAAAAACTCAGCCCATGAACTGCGGTTTTATCTCGTCCTGGAGCCGTGAGAGCAAGTAGTTGTTTCTTTGCCGTGGCAACACCTCAGACGCAGGGAATAAAAACAGCCGTGTCTGCTTCATTCCCATGGATGATGGACTTTAGCGTGAAAACACCTCCGGGGCCGCGGAGAGGGACAGACCTCTTTTCATGCCAGGGGGTTATTGCTGCTAATCATGAAAATTTACGATTGCATCAGATATGGATGCCTTCCGCAACTGATGGATGAATATAGAATACTGATTTCTATCCTTGATTCATGATTTTTGTGCATGGTATTACTTACCTATTTAAGCTTGGCAGATGGCGGAGTATCAGGAAATCGGCTTTTTCTTTTACGAGGCCAAGCAGTCTTTTTGGAAATCAGCACATCTTTATTTAACAGATCTTTTTATTGAACCGGCTTTTTAATCGGATCATTCGGTATCGATTGGTCAAACAACGGTAGAGCGAAATGATTTCAAAGACGAAAAAAAGATCCGCATCAAATATTCCTCCCTTACAGGTAGAGACCCTTTTTGACCGTATGCCGGCATGGGTCTACATCAAGGATTCGGCCGGGAATCTATGCTATATCAATCATGCCCTTGCCTCCATGATAGATCGGGGGGCCGGAAATAAGAGGGAAGAAGCATCAACTCCAGGCGGAGACTCAGCATTAGAGGATGATTTCCTCTATGATGAAAACGATGTATGCAGCAGCAATGACACAGAAGGTCCGCGGATTTACAGTATTGAATCCATTGAAGGGAAGCGCTGGGGGTTTGGAGGAAAGGCCCCGTTCTTGGACAAGCGCGGGAGGATCTGGGGGCGTATTGGCTTTGCCGTAGATGTTACACCGTTGGTCGAGGAAATGGAAGCTGCGAAAAGAAACGAGCAGCAATACCGTAATTTTTTCAAGACATCCCTGGATGCTTTGTATATCACGTCAATTGATGGCAGACCCATCGATTTCAGCGACTCGGCGTTACAGATGTTCGGCTATGAAAGCCGTGAGGAGGCCCAAAAGACTTCCATACTTGATTTATATGTGGATCCGTCTGACCGCACTCGTTTCATGGAGAAGATAATAACAGAAGGCTTTGTGGAACATTATCCCATCGATTTGAAAAAGAAGGATGGCAGCATTTGCCACACCCTGGTAACCGCCATCCCTGTTCGGGATGATAAAGGAGAGGTCATTGGATTCCAGGGGAGTATACATGATATTACAGCCGAAGTAAGGGCAAGAAAGGAAAAGGAGGCCATGGAAGCCGAGATTGCTAGATTCCAGAAAATGGAGGCCGTAGCTCTCCTTGCCTCTGGGATTGCCCATGATTTTAATAACCTGTTGTTCAAGATAATGGGAAGCATTGAGCTTGCGCAACACATTGCGCCGGGACTTGCAGGTCTTCATCTTGACAGGGCCCTAAAAGGATGCCTGGAAGCGAGAAGTCTTGTTGGTAAATTTATTGATCTTGCAGGGGGGTATGCGGGTCCCAGGATAAAAGGATCCATCGGCGATCTCGTAAGGAATATTCTTAGGAATCGCGCGCGCCGGAATCCAAGAATAACATATATTGACGGTATTAGTGATGAGCTTCCTGTGGTCGAATATGACAGCGGGCAATTCAGTTCCGCCTTGGAGAGCATTTTTGAAAACGCCGAAGAAGCGGTAGGTGGTACAGGATCAATCCATGTTTTTGTCGATGCTGTAGATGTTTCAGAAGGTTCAGTAGAGTTGTCAACAGGCTTGAAAATGGGAAGGTATGTAAGAATTTGTATTACAGATGACGGGCCGGGGATAGCGGAAACACTCCTTGATCGTGTTTTTGATCCGTATTTTTCAACAAAAAAAGAGTTTTCCAAAAAAGGACGGGGACTTGGCCTTGCAGTAGCATATGCGATAGTACAACGCCATCATGGACATATTAATATCGAGTCAAAGCCAGGGGAGGGGACAAAAGTAACTGTTTATATCCCCGAAGCTGATTCCGGCTGACCTGGGCCAGTTTGTTCCTTAACATGCGAGTATTTTTCCGGGAGGTCAGATTGTGCGAAGACGACCGGCCGATAAGATTAAATTATACCGGTTGGCTGTACAAAAAGAAACGAAACCGGAGGGCGTGGAAACGCCCCTTATTGCATGTTGATCCCGGTACACTCAATGATTCTGATCGAGTCCAAGTCTGTATCTTTACATACATGCCGGCATTTTTATACAGCCTGGATCGCTCGCTATAATCTCCATACATTCGGGTGGGATGACCGGAAAAAGATATACATTCCTTTTTATTTCCTGCTGCCTTTGATCCGGAGATTGCGTTCTGAAAGATTTACTTGTAGAACACGGCCATTTTTCCTGGTGAAACACACCTTGCCAGCATTCCTGATTATCTGCCGCCACTGCGGAACCGGATCCTACGTTAGGGCTTGTCTGGGTCCGTGGGCTTTGGATGCCATAGCTGATACATGTGCCCATGCCAGGTTTTCAGCAAGGCTCCATATGGAACAGAAGGTGAAAAAGTTGGTCTATACTAATAGATACATAAGGGAAAGGGGACAAGAATATCTGGGTGGATATTGCAGATGTCTTTATGCCCGGGACAGGAGACATGGAGGCATTCGATTATCCCGATCTTCCACGGACGGCTTAGTGAAAAGCTCTGTATGCAAGGCGTCTCGATCCGGAAAGGGGCGAGGTGGTGTGCTAAAAGTAAGTTGGGCTGCTTCACGGCGAAGCGCAAAGCTGCGGGGCATTTGTTCACTTGAAATATCGCCCGCCCTTTGGGGAGGATTCGGGGAATAATCATATTATGCTTATCATCAGGAGGTTGTATGAATGAGACAAAAAGCATGGCTTGTTTCCTTTGTTTTTTTACAACAATAATACTTATTGCCGGTTGCACCGGCCTGCCTGATCCCGGCCCTGTTATTCATGAACCATGTATTGCCAAGGACTGGGGTAAAGCCCAGCCTGCTCCTGCTGATATGGCTTGTCATATGCTAAAGGAGCCTCATCCCTTTGAATGGTGGTACATTGACGGGCATCTGGATAATGGGATTACATTTGTGGGGGTTTTCCATCTTCCGAGTTTTGTCAGCGGCAAGCCGACTGTCACGTTTACGCTCTACTGGCCTGATGGACGGCGAACCGATTATGTCAGGCACTTTGACCAGGATGAGATCAAAGCATCTTGTTCTGACTTGAATATAGAAACACCAGCAGGTTTTTTAAAGAGGCTAAACAGCACAACCTTTCATGCTGTCTGGCGAATGGATGATGTTGAGGCTGATTTTGTGCTTACTACAGAAGCGCCGGGCTGGAAGCCCATAGAAAAAAGTCAAACCCGAAAAAATAGTTCATCTGCCGGTTTCTGGTGGGTTATCCACCAGGCGAAAAATAGAATCAAAGGAACCCTTACCGTAGGTGGAAAAAAAGAAAATGTTTCCGGCACGGGTTATGCCGATCATAACTGGGGAATCAAGCCCTTGCATGAAATTACAAAGAAGTGGGTGTGGGGGCGGATCCTCGCCGGTGATTTCACCATAATATATGCGGATGTTGAATACCGCGATTCATCAGTGGTTTCCCGGCCGCTTTATATCGCATACAAAGACAGGATGATACTCGGGACAGGTGGGCCCGAGATTCGACAGTTAAAGTTCATAATGGATCCGATACAAAAGAGGTATTATCCATCTGTTGTTGAGATACGGCACGCTGGTGAAGATGTTTCGGCGAATATAAGGATAAAAATGCACAAGCTTATGGAGTCAGTCGATCTTCTTGAAGTGGCCGGATACAGTCTCCCTCTTCGTTGGTTTATTCGTACCTTTATTGCACGCCCTTGCTATTTCAGGCTCATGGGGGTATATGACGGCGAAATTTTTATGGACGGCCGGAAAAATACGATCAAAGGAGAATGCATATACGAGGTCATGAATTTTGAGTAGGTATGTTTTTTTGTGTTTTGACATGACACATGTTTTGTATTGAGGATCGAGGTTCAAGGGATTTGTTTATTCCAGTAGTGTTGATGGGCTTTTTACAAGCCCATCAGTATTGATGGACTCGTAATAAGTCCATCAACCGGCCGAGGACGGTTTAGCCCCGGCCGGGGGTGGGGGGTGAAACCATTTGAATTTATTTCAAATGACGGGGGAGGGGGAGCCCTCCCTCGTCTCGTAAAACAATCATGAGAGTGACTCTCACCCCCGAGCATGAAAATCAATTTTATG
>CAYVIE010000086.1:0-12390 GCA_964451355.1 uncultured Desulfobacteraceae bacterium | reverse complement strand
GCCACTTGACAAAAATAAGACATGCAACAGGTTGATATTACAGCTTTTTAAAAACCACCTGTTAAACTTGGGTTAAGTTTGACATAAAACGATTGTTATTGTTTCCCGGCTATTTTCGTGGAACTTGCTGAAATTATAGATAGCTATATTTTTCAATTTTCAATAGATAGTGTGCCAACAATCATACTTTTATCGTTTTACCTACATAATAATGTAAATCTATATTGGGAGTTCCTGATGAAAGGAACCCCTTGGCCAGAGTTTTTTTGGGCAGGAGCCGGAAGGCCTGGATGGCAGACGGTGTTCGGAGTATCGGATTGAAGAGCTGACGTTTTTCTCCGTGTTTTTTGAAATTGATATAAATTAATCGGAGCAGGAATACCATGGTTCAATGACTGGTGAGCGGCTTGCCTTTTCATCATCGGCTATCTGAACGACAAGCTTTTGGTTCGCATCATATCCTTTTTCTTTTAATTGAATATAGCCCGGTGGGCGGTTTGGATCCTTTTCATCTAGGGCTGGATATCTGGCATCGATATTTTCGTGAATGGTAAGAAGGAATCTAAGTGCCGCTACATGGGGTAGTTCAAACCACTTAACCCCTTTGTTGTCACAAAGTTCAGGTAGCTTATCCAATCCCTTTTTGGTAATATCTAAATCTTTAGCCGTCTGGTCGGTCAATGGTTTCCATTTCCGCCAAGTGGTGGGGGCAATCCGTTCATTTATGGCACTGACCTTAATGGATATTTGACCAAATCCGAAATTTTTACCTCTTCCCACCATATGCGCCATTCCTTCCTCCAGTTCCAAACAGTAGAAAAGAATACCAAGTTCCCAAGGACGAAGGTTTTCAAAATAGATGTCAAATTGGAATTCTGTCCCTTCATTCACAGCCTCAGCGGTAATATTGTTTTTCCCTTTCTCGATTAAATTGCCGGAAATTGGGTCTTTGCCATTGCGTATAATTTTCCAGCCGGAATGCCTGAGGTAAAACTTTCGGCCCGGTATTTTTAAATAATTTTTATCTTTTTTAATCTCTTTGGGCAGAACCCAAGTCGGTCGTGGGCGTTCTTGTAAGGGGAGGGTAATCTTTGTTTTTGATATCGAATCCTTTTTGCTTGGTTTTGCCATCCCGAAACGAATCCGGCTTTTGTAGCCAGCCACACCAAAAAGATGGCAAGCCGGACAAAGGCCGCGGGGGGTTGTCCCCTCCCGATACAGGGGCAAAGAACTGGACTTGGCCTTACACGATGGGCAATCTTCAAGACATATATGGGCACAAGACCGGTATTGCAAGGGAAGCCGCTGGCCGATGCGGTAAATGTCGGGTTCCCTGGAAATACAAACAGGGATTACCGCTTCGACTTTATTTTCCTTGTTTAATTTAAAATAGACCAGATCATTTTCCTTCAGTTCGTTGCCTGCGGGTTCATTCTCATCAGGAAGTCGCGATCGGAAAGCTTTGGGTATATGATCCGCATTACTACGGTAGGCAATAAGGATATCGCGATATTGATCGCGAATTTTTTGCGGGATGGAGTAGGTTCGACCTTCCTTGACTTCCTCGAAAATCCGTTCACAACGCTTGGTGATGCGATAGAGCTTGCCATCCTTGATGCAGGTAAAGCCAGGTCTCGGGAATTCACGATTTTTTTTTGTATTGGGGAGGCACTCGGGAGGGCCTGCCAACCGAAACGAGAAATCAAGGGGATCCTCCCATGCAGCATCATAGGATGAAGAAAATGAAGGCGTTTCCATGGTATCTGTTAAATTGGAGACATTCGGGTTGTTTGGGCCGGTGATCTTAAGATACCCCTTGCGAGATCTGCGTTCGTTGTTATCGCATAATCTCGCGATCAGGAAATTAGGGTCGTCATTTCCCGAAAGGCTTTCTGTTGTGAAGTGTACCGGCTTTTTGCCTTGAATGACATCAACATATTCATCATGATTTGTATTTTTCAGGTTCTCAAGCCATTGCCGGTTGTGTCTGGCTGCATTAGCAATTCTGTCGTTGGTTCTTGTTGCCTTTTTGATCTTATCTACTTCTTTTTCAGCGTTAAAGAGTTCTTGGAGTTTCGTAAAATCCAGGCCTCCAAGGCCTTGTTCGAATAAAATTCGTCTTTCTTGCTCAGTCAAGGGGCGAAACCGGTTTTCAATATGCTGAATTATCGCATTTTGCTCATCTTCTGCCATTAACTTCCACGGGTTCATTATTTTTTCAGCATCAACATCGAGTAAGAAGTTTTTTGAGATATTCGATGCCAACGCTCTATTCAAAAGTTTTTTCAATTGTTCGTTATAATCGGTATCTTGCCTGGACTCCGGGTCATCATACAAAGGCAGGCGAATCGGAGGGGAGACCATTGCTTTAAGTTGCGTTGCTCCCTTTAAAATCCTTCCCGGCTGAAAATCTTTATACATACCGGCATCCATGCGCCAGGACAGATATTCTTTTTGTTTCATGACACGGAAGCAGGAATTCGTCAGCGCTTCATAGACATTGCTGATCGCTGCCCGGATTTGTCCGGCCGGGATGGCGGCCTCACCATTAAGGTTAAAGAATTTAAATGTTCGATGCCCATTATCATCTTCATCAAACAGTTCTGCATCCGGCAGTATCAATGGAGATAATACGTTGAGACTACAGGTGATCTTGCCTGTAATGGCGCCGTCATGAAAACTTTCATGACTGATCATATTCTGATCCCGATGAACCGCTGCATCTTTATCTATGCTGAGAAAATAATAGGGGTTAAAGATCTCGCTGGCTTTTGCGTCCATGTGCGGCAAGGGGGGATAAGGCGTATTGGCGCCTCCAAGGACCCAATGGTTGTTTTGGTGTGTGTTATCCTGGTTTGCCGTTAGAGGCCGAACAAGCCATTCCGGGGCCCTAGTCATAGATATATCGGTGACCCATCCATATCCGATGCCCGATTTGCCTCCTATAGGATACATTCCCATTCGGATATCTTCAAATGCATACGCAAGTGCTTTTTTTAACTCATCATCACTTTCCAAGTCCTGTTTCAACCAGAAATAACCCGTAAATGAAAGCCGTTTGCCTGCTGATTGGATCAAGGGCCTGTCATCATATTTTTCAACAACCCCGCCGTCAAAACGATCAATGGAAATATGATGAATAAGCTTTTCATCCGTATCTTCCGCAACCATATCCTCAAATCGTATGGCGCTTATCTGGTGTTCATTTCCAAAAATTCGGCAGATAAAACAACCGCAGTCTTCATGCACCCCCTCAATCAGAACGCCCGCGCTGCGCCCAAGCGCTGTCCTTACCAAACCACGAATGCTTTCGCCCTTCAATGCAACAACACGTTTGGGGCACCCATCTTCACCGATAACTGTTTTACGATAAAAAACGGCATCAGATTCATCTATGCATAGGGCAGCGATGGTGTCGCTGCTGAGGATGGGACCATCGATTGAAATCCGCCACTTGACTTCTCGCCACGGATACTCATGCGATTCATTTTCAAAGGTATACCTGGATAAACCTGGAACAGCATCGGATGTAATCTGTCCATCTTCAAAAAGAATATCTATATCATTTTCTTCACTACGGAAGCCGCAATTTTCTGCATATTGAGCACGGGCGTCTTCATGTGATTGCAGATTCCAGCGATAGCACTTCAAGGAATCCAACTTAAACCTCCCCTTTCCCGTGGCCGCTCCTCCACCTAAAAAGAGTTTGCCTTCTTTCCACCAGGAAAGGATTTTACGAAGTTCCAGAGGTAATACCGGACCACCGCGAAACCGCAGAACAAATGGGAAAACGGTTCCCTCAAGACCGCATTCAGCGTCAAACAGGGCGCCTTCGTCTACGGTACCATAAAAATGGTTTTTGCGGATGCGATATCGGATGTCCGGTGCTATGGTCGTCTCGCTTTTGCTGTCGAAAATGGCGACTTGTCGCATTATCCGGCAGACCCGGCACTGGCAGGGCCGCTCTGGCCCGAGCAGCATCATGCAGCCTTGGCCTGTTACCGTTCCCAAGTCCCGTCGTAATACCCCGCGTAGAACTGACCTCGGCAGGCGGAAGCGGTTCTTTTTATCGAGCAATACACGAAGGCTTGTCTGATCGTCTGATTCTGTTTCAACACCCACGTGAAAGGGAGTTTCAGCCCTCAACTTTCCAACGAATATCCATTCATCTGAAAAGGTTACACCTTCCCGGGAAAAATCTCCATAAGATACAGGAGGCTTTGGGCGTGTTACAAAACCGATATCTTTTTTCTTTTCTTTCGGTGACTGGGGAGTCCTTTTAATACTGTCATAAATTTTCTGGCCTAATGTTTCACAAAAACGCCGCCACCCGGCTGGATCGTTTACATAAGCGCTGGCGGCTTTAGATAGAATGGTCCTTAGGGTTTGTTTGCCGCCGTGAAGTTTGAGTTTGTCCCAGATAAAATGACCGGCCTCCTTGCTGTCAGGCCCCCTATGGCCTTTGGGCAGCATCAATGGCGGCGTTACGGTCCGAAGGGCCCGTATGGCGTCCGCGATGATTCGACGTTTTGCATCAAATTCTGAGTTGTTAAGCGGGAGCTGATCCATGACAAATTTGATCCTGGCAGTCAGCTCATCATTGCCTTGGTCCTTTTCTATCCTGTCTTCTTGGGCTTCGGGATATCCATTATTTATTTCTGCATCTATCGGATCGTCTGTTTCATTCACCGAAATGGTGACCATGCTTCCGCAGAGGCGGTCCACAAAACCGAGAGCTCGCTTTAAAAGCGACAGCACCTCCGCTCTTTTGGGAAGATCTTTGGCTATCTCAATGATACCGTTAAACCGCCTGATATTGGGATCATCGATTTCCCATACTCTGAACCAGTCATGGGCTTTGCCTGTTGGTAGATCCACACGGTTTAACAAGCGTTGCCTCCCTATGGTATGAGGCCCTGGATAAACCGGATCACCAATGGGACTTAAGTTCCCGAATCGTACATCATAGGAATCCTTTTTCCCTCCTTTTTTCTGTGCGCCGTCAAGCCCGCCTAAAATCAGACAAAGAGGGCATGCGGATGCCCGGTCTTGACATACCGGTATATCTTGATTGCCCCAGGAAATAGTGCTTCGATGACGGAGATGTTTGGGCCGGGATT
The DNA here is from genome assembly GCA_964451355.1 of uncultured Desulfobacteraceae bacterium. GTDB lineage: Bacteria > Desulfobacterota > Desulfobacteria > Desulfobacterales > Desulfosalsimonadaceae > CAYVIE01. The sequence continues at coordinate 7,270 of CAYVIE010000086.1, read as the reverse complement.
TTTCATCTTCTGTATAAAATTTGCCGGGGCAACAGGGGATACCCATCCATTTCCCATCCGACCTGGCGAGTTCTTCCTCGATCGCCCGGATTACTGCGGAACGTAGCAGCGTTCCGGTGACATAGGGACGTCCCTTGTTTTTGCCATGCCACCGTGCCCAGCTCTGTGCTCTCTGCCACAAGGGATTTTCTGGATTCCGATGTTTTGGATCGATCCATTCAATCAATCGGAAAGGTTCAAGAAAACAAAGCTCGATGCTTAAATTATCCATGGCGGCATCCCTTACACACAAATACTGTTTCCGGTTCATTAAAGCAGGAACCAAATTATTTTCCAGCAGGCCCTTCCGGATATCGAACATAGCAGATGAACAAGACACCGTGCTTTTGAATCTCTGTTAAAACATCGGCGGGTGATTCAGGAGATCTGTCTTCTGGAAACAAATATGCTAAAGCTGGACGGCTTCCTGAGATCGCAAGCATTATAGACTGATAATTATCTGTCTCCTTTGGCAGGCGAAACGGAATTCTTCCACGTTTAACTGGCAGAACTTCGCTCCGGCCATCAGTGGTCAAGGCAATACCTCCGCAATAAAAAATTGCGCCAGATAAAATTTCAACCCATTCTGTCTCTGCCAAAAGCATTCTGCCGGTCGGCATTGGCAAAAGCCGGACAGGCTCCTCTATTGGAATTTCGATTGGCTCAGGCTCCTGTTGGGAATCGCCCATTGCCATTGCAGGCTGGAGCATAAGCTGGGGCTGTTCCATAAATACCGGAGCAATATAATCTTTGAGCGAGGATATAAAACTTTTGAGCTCTTTTCTGGCAGCGTCGATACCCGGCAACTCTTTCAAGAATTTCGAAATTTTTGGTAAAAAAGAATCGTAAAAGATTTTATGAGCCAATCTCTCTGCGTCCGGCTCCGTAAGCAGGTGCCAGTATAGCGATTCATCGACCCAGCCAGTGATTTTTTCGGCCTCCACCACGAGTTTCTCCCGCCAGTCATCAAGCATCGTGTTGGCCAATTCGTGATCCGAGAGTTGTCCTGATTCCCATTTTTGAAGTAGGTCAAAAGGCGGTTGACTCAGGTCCAGTTCATTATTTTTCAGACGGGTTTCAAAAGGCTTCAGAAGTTTGATGCGTTGTGCTCTTTCAAGTCCAAGCCCGCAAAAACCGGCATAAAAGCGCGCTGCATCGAGCTTTTTTTCGATAATCATTTTAGCGATTACATGGATCGCTACGGTAACTGCACCGGCCTCGGATACGGTTTCAGGCATTCTTAAAACCGCGGCGGCTTTGTTTGCCGCTTCTATCCAACGGATGGCATAAGCCATCTTCATGGCCCTAGGAATTGACCTGATGATTGCGGCTGTCTCCAATACTTGCTCTAACAATTCATGATCGTTTTGGATTTCCACCCACATGAGATTCAAATCCTCCTGGCTGATACCCTCTGCCTCTGGAAGGATTTCTCCAGCGATTGCCAAGGAAAGCTCCATAAGGGCGTTTTCAGGCAGTGTGCAAAATTCCTCATACCAGGGGAAAAGATAACGTTTCTCTTCGGGAACATTTTCAATAAAATCACGCCGTAAAGCGTTTAACGGGATCAGCCGCATGGTCCACGGCAGATCATCGGTCACGATTCGGTCCAGCAGGTCCAGGATTTTTTCCTTGTTTTTTCCCCAGCTTTTATCCCATGCTTCCGGTTTAGGGAAGTGATGCAAGGCGTGATTGAGATACACCACATCATCCAGGCTCTGGAGTGCGCAAACAATGCGCTGATAAGTATTTTCAGGTTGAAAATCCTGGTCTTCCGAAAATATAAGCCCGTATCCTGCATCCATTGCTTCATCCGGATCCAGGTTCAAGGTCAAGTCGCTTTCAAGTTCCGCCAAAGCTTCCTCGACACGGGCTTCAAGGCGCGAAACTCCCTGGTCCAAGATAGAATTTTGTTCTTCGGCGGAATCTATGAGCGATTGAAAAGCCTTTTCAATGTCAGGCAGGCTTTCATCCGCGGGATGAAAAAAATGAGTTCTGCCCCAAAGCATCAAAAGGCTTATGGCATCATTGTCGTGTTTCTCTTGAAACATTTCCTATTCTCCAATTATCTGCTTTACGCCAGTAAGGATCATTATAAGTATCACTACCCCAGATAGAGGGGTTTGATTTAAAAAACATTGTTCTAATAACCAGGTGAATAACTGGGATATCCGCCTCCCAGTTATAACAGGTTCCACGTAAACCCAGTGTAAGATAATTTCCTTTTTGGGGATTTGCATTGTCCAAGCAGCCGATGATCACCCTGTGTAATGGGATATTGCCGAGATATTTACCCACTTTCATTCGTTTAGTCTTTGCTTTTTCGATTAGTGTGACTGCAAGATTCAAATATTCCAGCAATGATTCCTCTGCAAAGTAGTGGATCCGATTGAATTGGTTTTGATTGCAATGGTTGCAGATATTTTTTGTTCTTTTCAGACATTTGTTAAAAAGATCCTTTTGCGGAATCTCTTTTTTCAATATCATTTCCCATAACTTTCGTTCTTCTCGTCCAGAATGAAAATTTTTTGTTATCTCTCCCGAAGAAGGTATCACGCAAGCCACGTGCTTCATGAACTTGTAATGCCAGTGCTTGGGCGAGCGAAACCCGTATAGGACAAAGCTCACTTTTTTCGAATGGCCAGATCCAGTAGAGGATATGATCTTGGCATTCAATTTAATGGGGAAGTTTTTGGCAATCCTGTTGCACGCGGGATGAAAGAAGCCATATGAAAATTGCTCAATAGGCTGAAAATGATATGGGCCGGCATCATTAAGCCAATCACATACAGATGATGCGAAAACAGGCAGCCGCCAGGTATCACTCACCACGGTTTTCCACTTCACAAACGGGGGCAATTTCTGCTTCTTTGAGATATCTTTCGAAAACGGGTGGTTGCAGGTTACTCGATTTGCTAGGTCTGACGCAATGGAGAACCGGTCCACCCAATCCTTGATATTTTTCCCTTTCCCCGTAAGAACTTTCCCGTTCTTTTTTTTTTCATAGTAGTAGTCAATCAGCTCGTTTTCAAAACGGTTATCCATTTCAAACAAATAGATATTTTCTGCCGGGCTGCCACCCGGCACACAGGTCACCACAAATTCGCCATCCTGGTTGAGCCTGCGCTTCAATGTTTTTTTTTCTTTTTTGCTTAATATCCTCTTGGACCTTACTATCCCACCATCAGAGGCGATGCACCAGGCAAAACCCATCATATCGTCATATAAAAACTCTTTGATTTTTATAAGATCACCGGGCCTTCTCATGATTACCCCTTTCTGATTCCTTCTTTTCTGGCAATCTCCCTAAGTTTCTCAATACACCTCTCAAATTGTTTCCTTAGCCTGGCACATCTTTTTTTGATTTCGGTTTCATTTAGGGTTTCCTTTTTGATTTGTGCACGACGCAAAACGATGGATCGATAACCTGACTTGTCCTCTTTATAGAATAAAATGAAGTCATGAAACAACGCCGTGCAGTTTGGATCCAGTTTTTCGAATATGTGTCCCAATTTTTCTAAATCTGTTCTATCACTATAAACTTTATGTAAATGGACGGCTAGGGTTAAATCCTTCCTGCCTTCCTGCATGAATCGCTTGGAAGCAATACTGTCAGTCAGGCTATCCTCTTGGAACGCATCCGGGTCAGAGATATTTTCTACTGATTCCGGTTCAACTTCTTCATCATATGAAAATTTTCTGCTTTTTTGATATAAGTCATTAATTGCGTCTTTCCAGCTTTGCTCTTCGGACAGGGCTGACAGCTCATCCCGGATCTTGTCTGACATGGGTTTCATTGCATAAAGAGTACCTGAAAGCGCTTCCTTGAATCTAATAATCTTGGCGTATTTATGGCAAATTTTATCAAAATTCTCCCTGTCGCGTTGGGGTTTTGATGATTGCGATGAAGAACGCGGATGCCGTTGAGGCATCATTTTGATTTTAGCGCTTTTTTGTTTTTCAAGCCGGTCTATTGTCTTCTGCCATGAAGGGGTTTCCGACAGTGACCTTAGAGCTTCGAAGACTTCGCTGGGCGGGTCTTTGCAGATAATATCAAGGGTGCCGATGAAATTGGATTTTTTTAAATAAAGCTCTTCATTATATCGAGTACAGATATTTTGGAGCCCATCTGGAAAAACCGGAATTATGAGATTTGGTTTATCCTTGAGTTTTTTCCAAAAAAAATCGCTACGTTTATTACTGAAAATCCTGTATGCCCATGTAGTAAATTTGGAATTGCCCTTAAAAGAAGACAAACTTTTATGAATACCAAGAAAGGTATCTTGTATGATTTCATCCCTATCTGATTTGTCCATAAAGGAGTCTTTTTTCTTCAGTTCATTATCGAATGTTTTAAGAAGTCTACGCCAATCTTTGCAAAAGTCGCCAAGCTCATGATTTTTTATCCTGCATTCTTCGCATGGGATGCCGTTGCCGCGATACTTTAAGCAAGGGTGTGTGTTTTCGGGTGTGGGGTGGTTTCCCACATCTTGTTTGGTCTCTTGTTCTTGAATGGGGTCGTCTTGAGGTGACCCAATACCGGAAAAAGAACCAGAGGGGCTTGAGTCTCTTTTTTTATCAGACATTTAAAACTCCTGTTAACCTAATATAAGCCGAGAGTCCTGAATGCGGCCACATTAAAAAGCCAATTACGGTTTTTTGCCGTATCCCTTAAGTAGAGTGTTGAGAGTTTTTCAGAAACCCAGGTGCTCAAGATTTTTGATATGGATTCTTCAGGCGATAATCTGATACGATCTTCTATATCCTCTATAATTTCTAATGGATGGTTTTCCATAACTGCCCAGAGCGTTCCAAGGATTTCAGGAGAGCCTTTCTGCAGGAAAGCAAACGAGATGGAAATATGCTCATCTACGGTTGAAGATATGGGCGGTGTAAGATCCGTCTCGCATGCCCCCAGAAAAATTCTAGACCCGTTGCAATTGAAGGATTTCAGTATTTCCAGAAGTGTCGGCTTACCGGCCAAATCCAGATAGGATTTAAAGGGGTCGGCAGGATGAGAGTGCCCATGACAATAAATGACCAGCAAAGAAGGCGGGGGGGCCACATTCCACAAATCTTGTTTTGATGCACCTATGATGCATTTGTCGAAAATATCTTTGAGCGATTCTACGGTGCTTTGGTTTGACCAGTTGATCAAGGCAAGCGGTTGATTAGAAGGTATTTTATTTTTTAAATGGATTGGCCTCCACAACCACCATGCTGGAAGATAGGAAAACTGGCGGCCAGCATCATCCCCATGATTCGGAAGCAGCCAGACTTCCCGGTTTTTAGACGGCCCCCTCATGGCCATATGAATCGGTATCCGATGAAGAAAATCATGGGTCACAAACAACACCGGCTGCTCCGGTGGAAAGAGGTTTTGGTCAAAGAGAAATTCCATTTCACGGCCGATTGCAAGGCACAGGTTTTCAAGGGGGATTGCGCATTTTTCAGGGGCGCCTTCTGTCCCATGTGTCCTGTAAGCCTCCTGCCATGACCAGTATGCCTGCCACAGTGGAACTTGCCTGAAGATTCGCTCCGCCCATTGTTTTGTCTCGGCGTTGTAGATCAGGGCATGACCGGTGTGATGGTTTTGATCTTCCCCTTTTCGATTCTCAAGATAAAAATGAACTACGATCCACGGGCGGGGAGGGTTCTGCCATGTGATTGGCTGTTGGGGTGGTGACACAAAATCTTCGTTACTTAAGCCCCGAATATACTGGTCAAGATATCCACGCGCTTCATCTTCATAGAACTTATAAAGTTTCTCATCAGACGTCAGGCGATCCTCAAGCTGCGACAGGGTTAAAGCAGGTCTTGATTTCAATGAATCAGCGATTTCCGCTTTTTTTTGCAAGTCTGTTTCAGCCCGGAAGGCCAGGTCATAGAGCTCGCGCTGACGGGACCAGTACCATCTCAGGTGAAGATGATGGGTTTCCCGCTCCCGATCTCTGCAGGCCGTCCATGCCTTACCGGCTAGTTCCCGCCAATAAGCTTGTAAAGAGGCGTCTTTTTCCATCACCCGGATCAGCCTTACCAGCCGTTCCCATGCTTCGTGGGAGAATGCTTTGGGCATACGACCCGCTGCCTTTAAGGCGTTGTCAGCAGCATCACTTTTATCCCCCCGGATCCAGGCCGCCCATGCCAGGTCAAGATGATTCTTAGTGGTTTCAAGAAAATTATTGTAGTTCTTTTTTAAAAAGTCGGGTTCTTTTTCAGCCAGAGCAAGCAGCAGGGCTGTATCTTCGGGGTGCTCATCCAGATTGATCTTTTCCACTGCTGCTTTCAGTGCTTCCCATCCGGTGTCATTCATACTGGACATCCAGTCTCTATCGGCTTTGGCTCGTGCCGTTTCATAGCATATCCACGCCCGGAGACGAACGGGATCAGATTTCATCGACTCGGAATACTCTATACCTTCAAGTCTGTTCAATGCATCCCTTAATTTTTCTATTTTTTTGAGTGGAAACGTAAATCCCTTTCTTCGTATGATTTTTGCTCGGAGGAAAAGCGCCCGGGCGAGTTCGCATCGGATGGCTTCCTCGATTTTCGGGTCAGAGCTTCCGGTTGCCAATTTTTCGAGATTTTTGATGACTTGTTCAAGACAGAAACGCCTTGCTTGGTGGTTCAACTTTCTTTCTGACTCAACAGAGTTCAGGATATCATGCCAGTGTTCGAGCATTCTTTGATGATACCGTATAATAATATCGGCTTCATGTTTTTTTATTAGAATTTCGCAAAGCTCTTTGTTTGGAAGCGGCGAAATTATCCTGCCCCGCTCTTCCTGGGCCGACCTTAGCAAAAGCAGACCTATCCCCAACCAGATTGCGTCTTCATCAGATATTTTATTTGATAATTTACGGCCAAAAAATAACTCGCGAAAGAGAATATCACGTTCTTGAATTTTTGAAAGACGGTCCGTGTGACCAGGAGGGAGGAAGGCAAGCTCTTTCTCTTTTTCCAAAATGTTATTCACATAATCTGGCGGCATGGATATCTCCCCTCTGCGGCTCGGTGTAGGATATTGCATTGGAGGATAGATTATGTAGCATAGTTTTAAAAAATTTAAAATATGGATATCAGATTCAGAACCAGTGTTCAACCAAGTTTCTGGGTTGTGTAAGGAACAAATAAGCAGTCTTGAGTTTTATCAGGTGCTGAGCCTTGTCAGTGATAAAACAGAAGTATTCCTGACAATACAGAAGAGCAAAGCCCCCGGTTCCATGCCGAA
>CAYVIE010000085.1:0-12535 GCA_964451355.1 uncultured Desulfobacteraceae bacterium | reverse complement strand
TCATCACCCAATGCCTCCTTGTCAATAACCTTTCCCTGCCGCGCCTTTCTTACAAGCTCTTCCCGTTTTTTCGCATCCTCCAGAGTTATCGGTTTTAGATCATCAGGCACGGGTCTCTTGCCGTATTTATATTCGAGAAATTTTCTTCCTGTAACAGGGTACAAAGCATAAATAAGGATGTCATCAATGTCGCTTGTCAGATCCGACACGGCTTCCTTGGCCTTGTCAAGTTCGGGCTCCAGGATTGAACCAGGTCTGCAATCTATAGGTTTATCCCCGCGAGGATAGCCGGCTAAAGCTTTTTTTCGCACTTCGGGATTTATGGGAGCCGGAGTCTTCCCATAAAGTCCGTAACAAAGATCCTTTACCTGTGATGTTATCATCTTGTACTCGCCAGGGTAAGTATCGAACAAAACGTTATTCACAGTTTGAATGCCCACGATCTGGCTTGTTGGTGTAACCAGGGGAACCTGACCCAGGTCTTTCCTTACCTTGGGCAACATCTCAAAGACATTGCCTATCTTATCAAGGGCGTCCATCTCGCGCAGCTGGTTTACAAGATTCGATATCATCCCGCCTGGTGTCTGATGGAGAAGAACCTTTATATCGATAACAGAAACCCTAGAATCGTCTAATAGATGCTTGTATTTCGGCAAGACGTCCTTTTCGAGGATTTCATCTATTTCAGCAAGCAACGACACATCAAAACCGGTATCACGGTTGGTCTGGAGAAGCGATACAACAATCGGCTCGACTGCTGGATGGGAGGTCCGATACGCATATGGAGAAAGACATGTGTCAATTATATCGACCCCTGCTTCAATAGCCTTTAAATGTGTCATTGGAGCAAGACCCGAGGTGAAGTGGGAATGGAGATGAATCGGCTTTCCCACTTCTTTTTTCAATGCTGAAATCAATTCGAACGCGTCATAAGGGGCGAGGAGTCCGGCCATATCCTTGATACAGATAGTATCTGCCCCCATCTGTTCGAGCTCCTTGGCCTTTTGAACATAATATTGAATGTTGTAAACTTCTCCCCCCATTCTTGGCCCGGTCAATGAATAGCAGACACATCCCTGGAAATGCTTGCCGCAACGTTTTATTTCATCGACAACTACCTCGAAATTCCTGAAATCGTTCAATGCGTCAAAGGTCCTGAAAATATCTATTCCGTTCTCGGCTGCCCTGTTTACAAAAACCCTTGTAACATCATCCGGATACTGACGGTATCCAACAAGGTTCTGTCCACGCAGAAGCATTGAAAAAGGGGTCTTTTTAAAGTAACGCTTTAAGGTTCTTATCCTATCCCATGGATCTTCAACCAGATATCTATGCATTACATCAAAGGTTGCCCCTCCCCACATCTCAACGGCCCAGAAACCAACCTGATCCATCTTTTCGGCCACCGGGATCATGTCCTGTGTCCGGCCCCTGGTGGCAAAAAGGGACTGGTGACCGTCCCTCAGGGTCAGGTCCATTATCTTCAAAGGATTTGTAGCCTCAGGCCTCTCGTTGCTGGATTCTGATTGGAGTGTTTCCAATACATGATGATCTGACATGCCTGTCTCCTTTCACAATTGCAGATAGATACCCACTCGTTCTGTGATTTCGTTTTCAGATGATTTCGCCTTTGCCCAGCTCAGGGCCAAGACACCATGTCCGGGGCAAAGCTGTACTTACAAGCCGGTAATTGATAATAACCGGAATCCTTTATTCATGGTGTATGAGCAAAGGATTTTCATGAGTGGATGCCGCCATGCGTTTATTCACGCATCTTCATTTAAATGCCCTCATCTGGACAAGCATCATGTTTGTCATCTGGGCCTGCCTGCCAGATGATGACCAAAAATCAGGTACTATGTTCCTTCTGGGAATTGCAACAGGCGCTTTATTAACACCCGGTTCAGTTGCTGGTTCAATTTCAGGCGTCAAAGCGCCACCTGCTTCCTGCTGCATGTATGCGTCGATAGCCAGAACCGCTGCTGCTATCTTTTTTTTCTTCAACAGATCCAAGGCGATCTCCTTGAATTTCATGGCTAAACATTAATGGCTACAAAGACGGCCGCGCAGTAATTCATCAGATATGGAAATATTCATGCACCAGAGAACAGAAATCAGCTATGCCGGAATGTTTCCGTGTTTCTTCGGCGGCAGGGTCTGGCGCTTTGTGCAAAGGATTTCGAGTGCTTCGATAAGCCTCGGTCTTGTCTGGCTTGGTTCGATTACGTCGTCGATATATCCCCTGGAGGCCGCAACATAGGGGTTTGAAAAAAGTTCCCTGTACTGTGCTATTTTCTCTTCCCGCTTTGCTGCGGGATCAGATGAAGATTCAATCTCTTTTTTGTGTATGATGTTTGCGGCTCCTTCTGCGCCCATGACCGCTATCTCTGCCGTTGGCCACGCAAAGGCCATATCGGCTCCAAGATGTCGTGATGACATTGCGATGTAAGCTCCCCCGTAATCCTTTCTCAGGATTACAAGCAGCTTGGGGACTGTGGCCTCTGAATAACACCACAGGAGTTTTGCGCCATGCCGTATTATCCCCCCCCATTCCTGGTCTTTTCCAGGCAGGTATCCCGGAACATCAGCAAGAGTAAGAAGGGGTATATTGAATGCATCGCAAAATCTTATAAAACGGGTTGCCTTGTCAGAAGCGTCAATATCAAGACAACCGGCCAGCACCTTGGGTTGGTTCGCTATGATCCCTATGGTTCTGCCGTTCAAACGTGCAAAACCGACCACAATATTTCTGGCGTAATGCTCGTGTGGTTCGAAAAACTCACCATTATCAACTATTGAACGTATCACGTCTTTTACATCGTATGACCGGTTGGCCTCCTGGGGCACTATCGTGTTTAAGGATTCGTCCATTCGTGACGGGTCATCCGTGGGTTCCACCCGAGGGGGGTCCTCGAGGTTGTTCGCGGGAAGGTAGGAAAGCAGCAGCCTGATCCTTTCCAGTGCATCTGTATCATCTTTACAAGCAAAATGGGCGACCCCGCTTTTTTCATTGTGGGCCATTGCTCCGCCCAGTTCTTCAAAGGTTATCACCTCGCCTGTTACGGCCTTGATGACCTGTGGCCCTGTAATAAACATATGGCTTGTATTCTTTACCATGAAGACAAAATCTGTCATTGCTGGCGAATAAACCGCGCCTCCGGCAGTTGGTCCCATAATTGCAGATATTTGGGGGATTACACCCGAGGCCATGGAGTTTCTGTAAAAGATTTCACCATAACCGCACAGCGCATCAACTCCTTCCTGGATCCTCGCCCCCCCGGAATCATTCAGCCCCACAATCGGGACGCCTGCTTTCATGGCGAGATCCATAACCTTGCATATTTTTTTTGCGTGCATCTCTCCAAGGGAACCTGCCCTGGAGGTAAAATCCTGGGCAAAGGCAAAGACAGGCCTGCCGTCCACAAGGCCGTGGCCGGTTACGACGCCGTCAGAAGGTATATCAACATCCTGCATGCCGAAGTAGGAGCACCTGTGCTTGACAAAGATGTCAATCTCCCTGAACGTTCCAGGATCAAAAAGAACCTCCAGCCTCTCCCTTGCGGTCAACTTGCCCTTGGAATGTTGCTTCTCGACAGCCTTAGGGCCTCCCATCTGCTTGATTTTTTCCTTCTTTTCCCTGAGCTCTTCTATTCTGCTTTTTCCCCCGGCAGACATTTTCTTCTCCATTTAGTATCGATATGATTTTATCACTACCCGGCAAAAATCGGCTTGGGCTTGACCATTGACTTCTGGTGGGCCCTATGCAGCATGCCTTGTGCGGTTGTTTCAAAAAATCATGAAACCGGCCGTCTATGAATGTTTTCAACCGTTACTCTCACTGTTTTCGTAAAGTTGGGAAAGAACCTTGTTGGCGGCGGCCATAGCGGTTTTCTCACCATTGAAAACCGATTCTTCTTCCTTCTTATACGTCTTTTTCATTGTAACGGATGAAAAGAACCAGTCCCAGAGCCCTTCTTCAACAAGAAACCTGAACCATTTCACATCTTGTTCACGCCTTTTTTGTTTAAGCTTACCGATTTTCTCAAGATATCTTCTCTGTTCGCAGATAGTTTCCCATACCTCATTTATTCCCTCACCCGTAACAGCGCTGCAAATCATGACCCTAGGTGTCCAGCCGGAACCAGTCGGATAAAATAGATGTAAGGCGCTTTCATATACTTTTTTCGCTGTTTTCGCCCTTTCAAGATTCTCTCCATCAGCCTTTGTAATTACGATCGCATCTGCAAGCTCAACGATTCCCCTCTTGATTCCCTGTAATTCGTCGCCAGCCCCTGCAAGCATGAGTAAAAGAAAAAAATCGACCATATCGGAGACAGCGGTTTCGGACTGCCCCACACCTACGGTTTCAACAATCACTACATCAAAACCAGCAGCCTCACATACAAGGATGCTCTCCTTGGTTTTCCTGGCAACTCCGCCAAGGGTATTTCCAGATGGTGAGGGTCTCACAAATGCACAAGGGTCAGCCGAAAGGGTCGGCATACGGGTTCTGTCACCCAGGATACTTCCTCCGCTTGCGGCACTGCTAGGATCAACTGCGAGTACAGCCACCTTTTTACCGGATTCAATCAGGTATGAGCCTAGCTTTTCAATGAAAGTGCTCTTTCCGACGCCCGGGACACCTGTTATGCCCAGGCGTATGGAACCTCCTGAAAACGGTAACAAGGCATCCATGATGCAGCGCACCATTGCCTGGTGCGACGGAAGGGTGCTCTCGATCAATGTTATGGTCTGGGCAAGTACCTGGCGGTCACCGGACAAGACACCCTTGATATAATATTCTGTATTTGTTTCACTCATCGCTGGAAAGCAGGTTGAGAATCCTGTTTGCAGATTCCGTAACAGATGTCCCGGGACCGAATATCAGCGCAACTCCCTTGCTTTTCAGGAAATCATAATCTCCCGGCGGAATGATCCCGCCCACAACAACGTGCATATGGCCGCAACCAGCCTCCTTGAGAGCGTCTATTAGACCTGGAACAAGCACCTTGTGACCTGCCGCAAGGCTGGACACACCTACCACATGCACATCATTTTCCATGGCCATCTTAGCGGCCTCTTGCGGAGTCTGAAACATTGGACTGATATCAACGTCGAATCCGAAATCCGCGTAAGCGGTTGCCACCACCTTGATGCCTCGGTCGTGGCCGTCCTGTCCCAGTTTTACAAGAAGTATCCTAGGCCTGCGTCCTGTTTTCTGCATAAAGTTCTTTGTACGTTCGCGCAGAGATTCTATGATTTCCTTGTTATCGTATTCAGATGCGTATATTCCGGAAATACATTGGGTCGTCGCCATGTATCTTCCGAACACTTTTTCTATAGCATCCGACACCTCCCCGACCGTGGCCCGTGCCCTGATGGCGGGAATACAAGCCTCGAGCAGGTTTCCCCCTGATTCAGCGCATCTTGTTATATTTTCAAGCGCTTCTTTTACAGTTGCATTATCCCTTGTGCGGCGAATCTCTTCCAGGCGTTTGACCTGCAAATCCCTTACGGAATCTGGAATTTCCCGTACCGGGATTGGGGTCTCGTCATCAACGGTATATTTATTCACACCGATGATCACTTCCCTGCCCTGGTCAATCCTTGCTTGACGTCTTGCCGCAGATTCCTCGATCATCCTTTTCGGCATCCCTGAAAGAATCGCCTTGGCCATGCCTCCCATCTCTTCGACCTTGTCAATCACCTCCATGGCCTTTTTTGCAATATTTTCTGTAAGGGCCTCAATATAATATGAACCACCAAGAGGATCGACTACCCGTGTTACCTGTGATTCCTCCTGCACAATGAGCTGTGTATTTCTGGCAACCCTTGCAGAAAGATCAGTGGGCAGGCTTACTGCTTCATCAAAGGCGTTTGTATGAAGTGACTGGGTTCCCCCGAGAACAGCGGCCAGGCATTCAAGTGTGGTCCTTATAATGTTGTTGTACGGGTCCTGGCGAGTCAGGCTCCACCCGGATGTCTGGACATGGGTTCTCAACATCAAGGACCTTGGATTTTCAGGATTGAATCTGCTCATGAGCTTTGCCCATAAAAGACGGGCGGCCCTTAGTTTCGCGATCTCCATGAAAAAATGCATCCCTACGCCGAAGAAAAAGGATAATCTAGGCGCAAAGGCGTCTATATCAAGGCCGGCATTGAGGGCGGCACGGACATATTCCAGGCCATCTGCGAGCGTGAAGGCTGTCTCCAGCACGGCATCTGCTCCAGCCTCCATCATATGGTATCCGCTTATACTAACCGTGTTGAACTTGGGAATATTTCTGGAACAATACCCTATAATATCCGATACGATACGCATGGATGGCTCAGGAGGATAGATGTAAGTATTTCTCGTTAAGTATTCTTTTAATATATCGTTTTGAATTGTGCCTGTGAGTTTTTCCTGGGAGACTCCCTGCTCCTCCGCGGCTACTATGAAAGAGGCCATAACCGGTATAACAGCGCCGTTCATGGTCATGGAAACAGAGATCTTGTCCAGTGGTATACCGTCAAAAAGGATCTTCATGTCTTCAACCGTATCAACTGGCACGCCGGCTTTGCCCACATCCCCTGCCACGCGCGGATGATCCGAGTCGTATCCCCTGTGTGTCGGGAGGTCAAAGGCCACTGACAAACCCTTCTGTCCTGCTGCAAGGCACTTGCGGTAGAATTCATTCGATTCCTTTGCTGTAGAAAATCCTGCATACTGGCGTATTGTCCAGGGCCTTACCGTGTACATAGTGGCCCTTGGACCACGGACAAAGGGTGGAAAACCAGGCAGGTTGTCGATGAATTCAATGTCAGCAAGATCATTACCGGTATAAAGGGGCTTGATACTGATACCTTCAGGGGATTCGAATATCAGGCTTTCTATGGGCCGGCCTTTCAACTCTTTCAGAGCAAGATCTTTCCAGTCATCCATGGACTCTTTTTTCATCTTTCAATCCTTCCTTTCACACAATTCCACAAGAACGCCGTTTGCCGACTTGGGATGAATGAACGCTATGCGCGCACCTCCCGCACCCATTCTGGGTTTTTCATCGATGAGCCGAACACCCTTTTCCTTCAACTCGGTCAGTGCGGAATCAAGATTATCAACTCTAAACGCGATATGATGAATCCCCTCCCCCTTTTTATCCAAAAATTTTGCAATCGGACTCTGTTCATCTGTGGGCTCCAGGGTCTCGATTTCGGATTCGCCAACAGGATAGAACGCGGTGGCAACCTTTTGGGATGCTACGGTTTCTATGTTGACACACGGTATTCCCAGCACATCAGTCCAGAAACCACTGCTTTCATCATTATTTTTGACCGCAATTCCAATATGATCGATGGACAGGATTTTCACAGCGCGCTCCTTTGTTTTGTCAAGCAGCCGGAATCACCGGCATCTCCATTAATTATCGTAATACAAAGGACTTTATCATCAAATGTTTCCAACAAATGATGGATTTTTTTAAAACAAGCTATTACCCAAAGTCAAGGAGAAATTCATATGAATATCTAAAAACTAACCAAGAGTGGAACATGTACACGAACAATTTTCTATATCTTGAATCCGTGACATAAGGTGGCGGGATTGTAAAAAACTCTTTGTCTTAATAACACCCTAAAGGATTGTGGATATCTCTCTTCTCGATGATTTAACAGTTCTTAAATGCTGGACTAGTAACCATTCATGATTAGCAGCAATACCACCGTGCACGAAAACAGGGCTGTTTTTCATTCCGGCCCCGGAGGTGTTTTACGGTAAAGTCCATCATCCGGCCGAGGGCGGTTTAGCCCCGGCCGGGGGTGGGGGTGGAACCATTTGAATTAATGCTGTCAGCTGCCGTACAGAAAAACATCAACAAATACAGGCCTACTTTATGCAAACCCTGCGTACCTCCTTTAGATCACAGAACCCCTGGAACACTTTTGCGATGCCGTCCTGTTTCAGGGTGGTCATCCCGTCGCGTATTGCCTGTTCCCTGATCTCTTCCATTGGAGCTCTTTGCTGGATCAGATTCTTTATCTCATCTGTTCCCAACAGGAGCTCATGAATTCCCATCCGCCCCCGGTAGCCGGAGTTGTTGCAATCAGGACAACCAACGGGCCTGCATAATACCATATCATCATTGTATGGAATATTTAATGATCTTTCAAAATACTCAGGCCCATATTCCCTGACGAGTTCTTCGTATTCGGCCTTTGATGGATGGTATTCCTCTTTGCAACTCTTGCATAGCGTTCGTACAAGCCTCTGGGCCAGAATGCATATCAAAGCATCTGCAAAATTGAAGGGGTCCATTCCCATGTCAAGGAGACGGGTCACGGTTTCAGGGGCGCTGTTGGTATGAAGGGTTGAAAAAACCAAGTGTCCCGTTAGGGAGGCTTCTATTCCCATATGGGTTGTCTCGTGGTCCCTCATTTCGCCGACCATTATTACATCGGGGTCTGCCCGCAGGAAAGCGCGCATCGCAGAGGCGAAGTCAAAGCCGATTTTCGGATTAACCTGAACCTGGCGCAGACCCTTTTGGGTGATCTCAACAGGATCCTCCGCGGTCCAAATCTTGGTTTCCACCCTGTTTATGTAGCCAAGTGCTGAATGGAGGGTCGTTGTTTTACCGGAACCAGTCGGGCCGCAAACAAGGATAAGGCCGTATGGCTTTGTAATAGATTCTATGAATTTTTCATAATTACGTTCCGAGAATCCCATCTTGTCAAGTGGAATGGGTTCACCCGCGGCAAGGATACGCATGACTACATCTTCAAGTCCGCCCTGGGTGGGAATAGTGGCAACCCTGAGCTCAATATCTTTTCCACCGTATTTTTTGAACTTGATCTTTCCGTCCTGGGGTTTTCTTTTTTCGGCAATATCAAGATCCGACATTATCTTGAGCCTTGCTACCACGGCATTTCGATAATTATATGGTATTGTCTGATACAGGGTGCAAGCGCCGTCAACCCTTATACGAACATGCATAGGCTGTTTTCCGGGATAAGGCTCCAGGTGTATGTCTGAGGCCCCCCTGTCATAAGCATCAAGGATGATCTTGTTGACAAGCTGGACCACGGCACTGCTCTCTTCGCTTACCGAGGCGGTCTCTTCCTCTACCTCTTCCTCTTCCTCCTGAAGCTGCGATATGATTTCATCGATGGATGAAACCTTTTGTTCATCCTGGGTAAAATGCTTGATAATCTCAAGAATATCATCGCTGAAGGCAATGCCGAACCTGATTTTTTTCCCGGGAAAAAGTGTTTTTATCTCGTCTATACGCCTGAGATCATCAGGGTTATCGATGGCTATTAATATGTCCCCGTTTTCCCGCCGTATCGGAACCCACCTGTTTGCCTTGAGAAACGGAACCTTCAGGCCAGCCAGGAGATCCCCTGGTATGGGCATGTCTTTTTTAAATGGGATGTAAGGTATATCATAATATCTACCAAGCGATTCACCTACGTCATCCTTGGGTATTTTATATTCATTGATCAGTATCTGTTCTATGGGAGTTTTTTTGGAACGAGCCTGGGCAATGGCGCGATCAAGTTCTTTCCTGGTGATGATATGATTTTCCAGCAGGTAGTCGAACTTTGTCTTTTTGCTTGTCGACATCTTTTTCTGTTTGTAAAGAGCTATACCGATCACCTTGGCGAGCTCTGTGACATTTATCTCGTCGCGCTGGGTAAAACTCCCTCCGTCCTTGCGATTAATAAGCTGTATCACACCAAGCACAAAAGACTTGAAAAGTATCGGAGCTACAAGCACCTGGGTCGTTTTGAAACCCGTCTTTTTGTCCCAGCTGCTGTCAAACTGCAATGCGGGGTCGATATCAAAGAGCTCCTTGGAATCATATACATTTTTTATATTCAGCATCTTCTGGTTTGCCGCACAGTAGCCCGCAATACTCGAATTGTTGACAGGCACACGGATTTCCGCTACTTCATCGCCGGACTTGAATCTTGAAACAAGCTCCCTCCTGATTCCGTCCACATAGTAGATGGTGATTCTTTCCGCCCCAACAAGATCAATGATCTCATCCTTTAAATCTATTAAAATCTCATCCAGGTTGAGAGCAGCGTAAATCTTGTTTGTGATCTCCTGGAGCTTTGATCGAAACTCAACTTCTGATTTCAGGTGGGATATCTCTTCCGCACTGTCGGATGCCTGTGCAGCGCTTCGCCTTTGGGCATAAATCTTGGTTGTTTCAGCCATGGTTCCCCTCCATGCTGTTTTCATGCCGGGAAACTTGTTCTGTTATCGTGCAAATGAGTTTCCCGCAAATTTAATAAATACAGTATTTGGAATCCGGAGTGAATTTTTAATGTTGATTTTTGATATCTTTATGTCAGTTACCTTCTGGAAATTTTTCCCCGGGGAATAATCAGCTGGTTACATCTGAATCTTTATATTGATGAACAACATTGTAAATCTTGCGAAGTCCCCCCCCTACAAGCAAGACAGCTAAAATGATCAAAGCTGTCCTCGTAAAAAATGAATCTGATGAACAGTAGTTGTTTTGGGAAAGACGCTGCAGGACCGTATCTATCCTGAAGAAGAAAGCAATGCCCATTGCTACAAGGGCAATGCCCCAAATAAGGTCTTTTATCTCCTTGCCGGCAGGTTTGAGCATTCAATTTTATCCTTGCTGGTATAGAGGTGGATAATTTTTATGTTTTCAATTAAGTTATACACGAAACATTGTTTACGTCAATCTATTCCAGAACAAAAAATCCGGCGGGAACGGTATATCCGGCCGGATTTTTCAGCGGTTCGCATGAAACCTGTCAGTGGGGCAGATATTTGTTTTATCAGAACATCAGTTCCAGGGTGCAATAGAAAAGCCTGTCTTTCTCATCGGATTCAACGGCCGGGCCGTAAAGTCCTGCCATCACCGATTCGGTATAATCCCTGGAGATTTTTTGCCATCCAGTGCGTAATTGAAACATTTCAGGAACAAGCGGCTGGATCCAATAGACTTCCCATACATCTCCGCGGGTATTCAACTTCTGGTAGGGATCTGTCGATGCGATACTCAGGCCAACCCAATATTTCGACCCGTGAAAGTATTCAACACCAATCTTTGGATTATCAGGATAGCTGGCAAACAGATGAAACCTTATTCCGCCATAGAATGCCCAACCAGTATGAGGCTCACTGTTATCAGGAGATACCAGGTAAAAATAGTTTGCAAGGGGCGCAACCTCGGGCGGCAGGGTGGATGGATCGAGTGGTGTCCCGCCGGCCGTAACTTTTTTGCCATTGGGTCTTGAGCGTGATCTTGAAACACTTCCAAAAAAGTCCACAGGAAGATCAGCAATTGAATCTGCACAGAACTGGAATGTAAGCTTGTCTACATATCCGAGTTCATCCGGGAATACGATTGTGCCATTGGTGGTTTCCCAGTCAGGGTCATAAGACCTCAGCATCTGTAAAAAAAGATCATCACCGGTCGGTCTCAGATTATCGACCCTGAACCATTGGATAACCCATGAGGAATTGCTCACAACAGGGAGGCTTCCGTTGGCCTGAATGACATAAAAATCAATATCAGAAAGACCTTGAGGGTCTGTCATGAAAGGATACTGATCGGTATCGTCCTCGCTCCTTGCATAAACAACATTCACAGAATCCACAAACAAGCCGTCGAGATAGAAAGTCAGACCTGCGCCATCTGATTCGGCGTTGAATGAAAGATCCGGATACGTTGTCTGGGAAGGTCGGTTGGTCGAATACCTTGTCAGGTAACCATCACTTGTGGGCAGGCGGCCAAAAGTCAGGTTTACCCTTCTTCCGAGCCACTCGGGGCGGTAGTCACCATAAGCTCTTTTCAGGCGAATGCCCGAATCGGATGGGCGTTCCGCATAATTGAAATCCGCACTAAGGATTCCTGCAGGATCGTTCCACGCTCCCCAGAGCTTATACATGGTAAGTGTCGCGTGAAACTTCAATTCCTGGCTCGGCTGAGCTGAAAACTTCAAATCAAGATAGTTTACAAACGCATTGTGATTTTCTTTATCAATACTGCCAACCAAAGGACTGTAAAACTCTTTTCTTTGCAAGGCGAAATATGAACTCCGCAGATAAACCGAGTTTTGAAGATTAACTCCACCCAACACACCGGTCTCGGAAAGAGTCTGACGATACACCTTGGCAAGATTTCTTTTCAAAAGATCTATCTGCAATTGCTGTTTTTCCACCACCTGCTTGAGGCGCTTCAGTTCGTCAGACCCGGAATCCGGATCGTTCTTAGCTGCGGCTAATGCAGACCCGAAATAAAAAATAACAGCGGTCACGATCATGCAGATTGACAGGCGGATAAACCTGTATGATTTCATCTCCATCCTCCCATAACTTCGGCTCATAAACATTCATGATTAGCAGCAATCACCCCCGGGCATGATAAGGATGTCTGTCTTTCTCTCCTGCCGCGGAAGTGTTTTCACGGTAAGATCCAAAAAGAAGCAACCTTATTAATGATGATCTCGTAAAAAGTTGAAATTTTGATACTAAGAAAAAGATTCAACCCTATCAAAAATTCATGCGACGGCT
>CAYVIE010000084.1:0-12694 GCA_964451355.1 uncultured Desulfobacteraceae bacterium | reverse complement strand
CAAGTGTTTTGCTCCTTACCGGTGACGGCCTGGTTTTGGCCAGATCGTATGCCTCCACCATGATTTCCCTGGCCTTGTTGGTATTTTCCATGGCCTGGTAAAGTGCGGCATAGTCCAGGGGGGTTCCTGTATGCTCGGATACGAAAGCTGCCATTTTCTTGATTTGTCTTGCGTGGAAACGGATGCTTTCGTCATCTTGACCCTGGGGAACGGTAAGCACGAAAAGATCCTTTTTGAATCTTCTGGAAAGAGACTCTATTACACCGAGTCCCCCGGCGCACGGAATATTCGTCCCTATAAGAAAAGCGGGTTCAGGCATGAGGCCTCCTGCGGCTGCGCCAAGCACCGAGCGATGGTATGCGCACGAGTCGCTGGAAAAACCTTCGTGTTCGGCTTTTTCAAGGAAACTTCCTATCATTCCGGTTGCAGAAAGCATGGCCCCGATGAATTCCGTGAAACACGATGTGACGCCCATGGCGGTAAGAAGATCAAAGGGAGCAGTGATGCCGCACCATGCCACCGTGCTTTCAGAAGAGTAAAGGCGTGCCCCGAGTCTTGCGATTTCCAGGGCGTATCTTTTGCGCGCGCTAACGTTTTCCGGATTATTACGGATCGATTCTTCAATGCCGGAAACCACTTTGTCGAAATATTCTTTCATCATGACAGGTACTCCCTTTATCAGAGCATTTCAATAAACGCCTCGATCCTGGTCTTCTGCTGGCCGAAGGATCCAAGCGTGCAGTCCCCCTCGAGCACAAGTAATGGGATGCCGGCTTTTTTGAATTCTTCCCGGATAGCGGGAACACGGACGAGGTAAGGGTCACAGAACTTGATTACGTGGCCTATGGCGGCTGTGGCGTTAAGTTCTTTTGCTTGCTTGACTAGCAGTTCGGGATAACCTTTTTCCGGGTTGGCGGAAAGGATTGTCCTGGGGCATGGTGGCCTCGTTATCAGGTTTTGGGCAAGTTTTTTTATGGCATCCCTTGTGGTTGAAGACTCTTTGTCAATTCTGAAGGAATCCGGGTGAAACAGCCTTGTGGCCGTGCAGAAATCCGCATGGATTATCCTTGCACCGCAAGATTCTATCATTTCGAAGTATTGGGACTCTGTAAGAATGTTTCCAAATGTGAACAGGGAAACCTTGTTGTTGTTGGTATGTTCTGCGAAGCTGATATTTTCGAGCTCTTTTGATATTTCATCAGGATCTTTCGTCATTGCAAGGTTGAAGAATTCCTGTACTCTGGCAAAACCGCCTTCGAGTTTGCCCGTGGCAGAGGCACTGGCCACAGCAGCAAGTTTTTCAGACAGCTTGGCATATGTCTTGATACTGTCTTCAAGCAGTTGGCTTGTAATGTTCTTGCCTCCCCATTTGACAAGGGTTTCTGCGAGCTGTTCAAGCTGTCTTGCAAAAAACTCTATTGCATTGTCATTGATCGATACCGGTATGTCCAAGAGAAAGGTCTTGTCTTCGGGCCGTATATGCCGCCACGCATCCACGGCCCTTCGCATGGCGTCGCAGCTGTTGACAAAGACTATCCCCGAAAGGGGGGGGAGATCATTTGCCATGGCCCTGTCTATGATTCTTTTAACGTGGGGGCATATGTTGTCATGCAGCAGTCCGCCCGCCCGGTCCGGCCAGGTGCCTGCGGGAAGAATCCTGTGGGGTGTGAAACCTGCTGCATGAACAAGGGGCAATGGTGTGTATGCGCAAGTATATCCGATGAATTTAGCTTCGGGGCTCATTGGTCACCTCTTGTCTGAGTTTCTGGGTTTTGACCAGTATCTTCTGGAGGAGGGCCTTTAGTTGGCCGATCTCTTCAGGCTCGATCTGGGCAAAGGCCCTGGTAAGGACGCCTGAGACAGCTTTGAAGACCGGATCCTTAACATTGTGTCCTGTCTCTGTCAGGTATATGTGAAACACCCTTCTGTCTGCGGAATCGGATCTTCTCTCCACAAGGCCGTCTTTTTCCATGCGGTCCACAAGTCCGGTGATACTGGAAGGCTCCAGGCCTGCACGCGAAGCAAGCTCGCTGGACTTCAGGCCGTTTTCCTGCCATAGCGCCATCAAGGCGCCAAGGTATGCAGGTTTCACATTTGGAGCTCCTGCCTCAATGAGGGATTTTTTAAGGATCGAAGTCAACTGTAACGTTACCCTTGACAGGAGGTAATACGGGCATTCTGAAGGGGAAGAAAAAATTCCGGCAAAGATTTCGGCAAGCTTTTTTTCATTATCTTTTTTGATGCTGTCCATGAATCAGTCCTGCAAATGAAGCCCAGCGTTTGGAAAAATGTATGGGATATTTTTCGCAAACAAAATATTTGTATATGAAATATTTGTCAATAAAATAATCATGGGTTTGCAACTTCTTGACAGGCTTGAAACTTCTTGCATGAAATGATGATTAATACGACATGTTGAAATGAATCCGAATGGTTCCACCCCCATCCCCGGCCGGGGCTAAACCGCCCGCGGCCGGATGATGGTTTTTACCGTGAAAACCCTTAAGAGGCCGGGGAGAAAAACAGTCCTGTTTTCGTGCATTGTGGGGTAACAAGACAACCGTGAAAGTTTGCGGGTCCATCCTGATAAGAAACGCTCATTTTATCGAAATCCTTGAGTATGTCATGTCGGTAAGATCAATGATACAGAATCCAGGATCCCCCTCTTTTCCCATTATTTCGCCTGGGTTCAGGATCAGGGTTTTGCCCTTTTTTTCAGCCACGTGCATGTGTATGTGCCCGAAGCAGACAAGATCGGGATTGTGGGAGGCTGCAAGCCCGTAAGCTGTTTCAGGTTCGTGCACAAAGAAAATTTTCCTGTCTGCGGCATCGATTCTGCCGATCTCGCCGTGAAGCTTGATCAGGCCCTTGGAGTCCATGGCTGTCTTGGTCAGAAGGTACCGGTCTCCGTCGTTGTTGCCGAAGACGCAGTCTGTGGGTATGCCGCCGGATATAAGCTCCAGAAACGTGAATGGAGCAATAAAGTCACCGCAGTGGATAAGCCTTTCCGCCCCGGCGTCCTTTGCAGCGCAAAGCGCCTTGCGCAGGTTCCAGATGTTGTCATGGGAGTCGCTCATCACGGCTATTTTCATATTTTCCTCCTTTTCAGCAGATAGGTTCTTTCTTTCATGGTTGATTTGCGTTATTTGTTACCACAGTATGATCTATTACAAAAGTGTGGATCGTTGACCGATCCATTCGGTAACAAGGTAAGTAATTGAGGCGCCATGCAGGCATGATCCGGTATTTACAGTTCAATGAACCAGATTGATCAGCATAGGGATTATGGCAAGCTATCAGGAGATAATGGATGCAAAGCGGATACTCGGGCTGCCTGACCGGGCATCGCGGGAGGAGATAAAATCAAGATACCGCAACCTGCTGAACCGGTGGCATCCTGACAAGTGTCCTGACAAGGACAAGGATGGGCAGGAAAAGTGTATCGAGATGACCAGGAAAATAATTTCAGCCTATGAAGTCATAATCGCTTATTGTGACCAGTATAAATATTCGTTTGAAAAAGACGAAATCAAAAAATCCCTGTCTGGTAAAAATGACTGGTGGTTTGAGAGATTCGGCAATGACCCGGTATGGGGTAATTATAATGATGAAAAATAGCGGCCCTTTGTAACATGCCGGAATAAATCCGGGATGAAATCAGCAGACTGGCTGCAAGGGGTTTGCGGGGGCGGAAGGAAATTTGTTTTCCTTCCGCCCCCGTTATTAAGCCGGGTTTTTGTTATATTACCCGATTTTTTTTGTTATTCGCTGTAGGCTGTTTCATTGTGCTCTGAAAGATCAAGTCCCTGGATTTCAGCATCAGGCGCAAGGCGCAGTCCCAGGGTCATGTCTATGATCTTGAAAAGGGCAAAGGAGATTACAAAGGCGTAAACACCGACAACAAGTACGCCGAGAACCTGGGTCCCGAAAAATCCCGGGTTTCCGAAGAAAAGGCCGTTTGCCCCGCCCGGATTAACGGCCGTGGAGGCAAGAAGTCCCAGGCATAGGGTTCCAAGCAGTCCTCCCACTCCGTGGATGCCTACCACGTCAAGGCTGTCATCCAGCTTGAGCACACCCTTGGTCACTACGGCCGTATAGCAGACAAGTCCGGCTGCAAGGCCGATCAGTATCGCGGATAATGGGCCGACGAACCCGGAAGCCGGCGTGACTGTTGCAAGGCCTGCGATTGCACCCGAGGCGGCGCCAAGGGTGGTCGGCTTGCCCGAATGTTTCCATTCTGCAAGGCACCACATGGCCATTCCGGCCATGCCGGCAAGGTGAGTCGCCACGAAGGCGTTTACTGCATTTCCGTCTGCGGCAAGCGCGCTGCCGCCATTGAAGCCGAACCAGCCGAACCAGAGAAGCCCGGCGCCCAGAAGGGTCATGGGCAGGTTGTGCGGAATGAACTTGTCCTTGCCGTAACCCTTTCTGGGACCGATTACAAGAACTGCCGCCAGTGCCGCCATACCTGATGTGAGATGGACCACGAGTCCTCCTGCAAAGTCAAGGACTCCCATTTGTTTCAGCCAGCCTCCCTGGCCCCATATCCAGTGGCAAACAGGATTGTATACTAAGATCCCCCATGCAAGGCTGAAAAGCAGGAAAGGCCCGAAGCGAACCCTCTCTGCGAATGCCCCGGTGATGAGCGCGGGCGTAATCACTGCAAACATGCACTGGTAGATCATGAACAAGTTCTGGGGGATTGTTGCTGCGTATTCGGGGTTGGGGCTTGTGCCCACGCCCTTGAGCCCGGCCATGGAAAGATTGCCGATGATTCCGCCTATGTCAGGTCCGAAACTCATGGAGTAGCCGATTATCACCCATTCGATGCTTATGACCGCGATCATGATAAAGCTTTGCATAATGGTGCCCAGGACGTTTTTGTTTCTCGCCATACCGCCGTAGAACAATCCCAGCGCCGGGGTCATAAGCAAGACAAGAGCCGCTGATACAAGAATGAATGCTGTGTCGCCTGTATTTATCATTTTTATCCTCCTGAAAATGTGATTTAAAGACTGTTTAAAATAAAAAATTCAGCATTTCGTTTTAGTCGTAATTTGAACGCAATTTTGATGCCTTCTATGAAAAAACTCGGCATATTTTTTATAACCATTTGTATTAAAAGAATTTTATCTTTGGCATTAATCTTGGAGTGATAAAATATTTTTAACAATTTTGTACTTAAAAAAACTTAAGTTTTACATTTTTGTTATTTTGCTCCGGGGTGTTTATGCCCGGCGGTTTATTTTTGATTATGGACTCGTAAAAAATTTCGTGAAATTTCCCGAGGAGGGAATCCATGACCGGATCCGCTTTCCATGATCCTGCCCTGGTTGTAGCCATAGCTCTTGCTGCCGGTATGGCTTCACATACACTCGCCCACTATCTCAAGGTTCCGGGGATATTATTGATGCTTGCGTGCGGGGTATTGCTGGGTCCTGACTTTGCCGGCCTGGTTTTTCCCGGGGTTCTCGGACCGGCGCTTGGAATCCTGACCGGCTTTGCTGTCGCTGTTATCCTGTTCGAGGGCGGGATGAGCCTCAGGCTGAGAAGGATCCTGAGGGTGCAAAAGGCTGTGCGCAGGTTGGTCCTGATCGGCGGAGCCGTTACCATGGCGGGAGGTGCCGTTGCCGCCCGTCTCCTGATGAGATGGTCCTGGCAGACATCGGTCCTTTTCGGCACCCTCGTTATGGTGACCGGTCCAACGGTGGTCAATCCACTTTTAAAAAGGCTCAAGGTGAAAAGAAGTGTCGCGGTCATCCTCGAGGCCGAGGGCGTTTTCATAGACGCAGTAGGTGCTGTTGTCGCCACTGTCGCGCTCGGAGCCGCGTTGAGCCCATCGCAGGGCAGTCCTGTCCTGGTTTTCTGGCATCTGGTATCGAGGCTCGGTTTTGGAATTTTTGCCGGTGCAATAGCCGGATGGCTGCTTGCAAGGCTCATCAGTCTGCGGCTGATTCCCGAAGGGACTGAAAATGTTTTCGTTCTTTGCTGCGTTTTCGCACTATACCAGGGGGCCAACGTGGTGCTGGAAGAAAGCGGGATAGCCGCGGTTACCATGGCTGGTCTGATGATGGGAAACATCGGTACATATGCGAGGGAGGATCTGGCCGAATTCAAGGAAGAGCTGTCTGTGATGCTGATCGGGATGCTTTTCGTTTTGCTGGCTGCGGATGTCAGGCTGGAGCAGGTAAAAGAGCTCGGAGTAAACGGTATACTTGTTGTGGCGGCCCTGATTCTCCTGATAAGGCCTTTTTCCGTATTCGTTGCCACAGCAGGGTTGGGCATACCCTTCAAGGAGAGGATTTTCTTGTCATGGATAGGGCCAAGGGGGATAGTTGCCGCTGCGGTTGCTTCCCTTTTTGCTTCCAGCCTCATAGAGCAGGGTGTACCTGCCGGCTACACTATAAGGGCGCTGGTCTTTCTGGTCATTGTCCTTACTGTTGTCTGGGCCGGGGTAACAGGACCCGCGGCCGCCCGGATGCTGGGGTTGCGCAGGCCGTCCCGTCTCGGCTGGCTGATACTCGGTGCAAATGACCTGGCCCGGGCTTTTGCGCGTCTTTTCAAGGAGGACGGCCAGGAAGTGATCGCCGTGGACTCCAACCCGGATCATTGCAAGGCCGCTGAAGAAGACTGTACCCGGGTTATTTATGGAAGCGGTTTGAAACCAGAAGTACTTTCAAGGGCTGAAATCGACATCCGCCTCGGCGCGATTGCCATGACCGCCAACGATGAGGTCAACTATCTCTTTTTGCAAAGGGTCAGGAAGGAGGCCAGGGGGCTTATGTTGTTCTCTGCGCTTAAGGTCAAGGGAACCTCCTTGACAGAAAAGATGATACATCATGAAGGAGCCAGCATCCTTTTTGCAAATCCGGTTGACGTTGATTTCTGGTCACACAGGATCAGGAACAGGAAGGTTGTGTTGCAAACATGGAGAAAGGCAGATGGCCCGAATACAACCGTAAAGAATAACAAAGATTTCTCTGCCAAAGTATCTTCAAAGAATGTCCTGTGGGTGGCCATAAAAAAGAATGGCGGGCTCATGGTCCCTTTTGGTGATGCTGCCTCGATTTCCCGGGGAGACATCGTCTTCCTGTTTGTTTTTGAACCTGAAACAGGCAGGGTCGATTCCCTGCTCGGTCAGGACGGCTGGGAAAAGGCTGGACCCGATACCAGGTTCTATTCAACGTCTGTCTGCTACCTGACAGATACGGACGATTAACAGGATCCTGGATCCGCGTCCCGTCATGGATTCAGGATCACATCAGCGCATAGGGGTCCACGTCTATGATTATGGATACACGCTGCCTGTTGGGGATCGATTCCGCCCTGGCTGCGAATGCCCATAAAAAACGGTTCAGCTTATTTGCGTTTTCAGCCTTGATGAGTATCTGGAAACGGTGCCTCCCGGCTATCATGGATATGGGGGATTCCACCGGGCCCATTATTTCGAGCTTACCGTAATTTGCTCCCCGGGCAGCCATGGCCTGGAAACAGCATCTGCCCGCAGCCTCGGCACTTCTTTTTGCGGACTTGTAATCTTTAGATGAAATCCTGATCTGGGCCATGCGGCAGAATGGAGGATACTTGAAGGTTTTCCTGAAAGCGGTTTCCTGGCTGTAGAACATTTCATAATCCTGGGCCTTGGCAGCCTGGATTGCGAAATGCTCCGGGTTGAATGTTTGCAGTATCACCCTTCCAGGCCTGTCCCCGCGGCCGGCCCTGCCCGCAACCTGTGCGAGTATCTGGAAGGTCTGTTCAGCCGCCCTGAAGTCGGGAAATGCGAGTGAAAGGTCAGCGCACAGGATACCCACAAGTGTTATGTTGGGATAATCATGACCCTTTGCCACCATCTGGGTTCCTATCAGTATATCAACATCTTTCTCTTTCAGGGCTTTCAGTATCCTGACGAGTTCTTTCTTGTCCCTTACCGTATCCTTGTCCATGCGCGCGATGGTGTATCCGGGAAAGATCGATCTGACCATCTGTTCAATGCGCTCAGTTCCCGCTCCGAGCTGTTTTATTGCAGATGAGCCACATTCAGTACACGGAGCCGCTGCGGATTTGATATAACCACAAAGATGGCAACGGTAGCTTCCCTGGGATTTGTGATAGGTCAGGGTCACATCACAGTGCTTGCAGCGCTGGGGCTTTCCGCAAAGGGCGCAGACAGGGAAGCCCGCATAACCCCTGCGGTTCAGAAAATAGAGCACCTGTTCCCCGCGCAACAGGGCTTCGTGCGTAGCCTGCCTGAGCTCGTCGGAAATTATCCTGCGCGTTCCCCTGAAGTCAGCATATCTTTTAAGATCGACTATCTCGACCTCCGGGAGGCTTTGCCCGGAAACCCTTTGGTCCAGGCGCAGAACCTGGAACCTGTTATCCCTGGCATTGGCCATGGTCTGGATGGAGGGAGTAGCCGATCCCAGGATGACAGCGGCCCCGGCCATCTTTCCCCTTACAACGGCCATGTCCCTGGCGTTGTAGGGGAAACGGTTATCCTGTTTGTAGGAAGAATCATGCTCCTCGTCCACAACGATCAGCCCAATATCATCTAACGGCGCAAATATAGCCGATCTTGCTCCTATGGCTATGGGAGCTTCCTTTGCCGCGATACGCATCCATTGGTCGAACCGTTCCCCGGCTGAGAGCCCGCTGTGTAAAACCGCGACCCGCTCGCCGAACCTTGCCCTGAATCTTCTTGTCATTTCAGTGATAAGCGCGATCTCAGGGACCAGCACAAGAACGGTCTTTCCCCTGTCTATCACCTTGGCCGCCAGCTGCATGTATATCTCGGTCTTTCCGCTTCCTGTAACACCCGCAAGCAGGTAAGGCCTGAAGCCGTCCTTCAGGGAGGAAAGAACGCTTCTTACTATGCGTCTTTGGTGGGATGTCAGTTCAGGCGGGGTATCCGGTTCTATGGTATCCCCGAAAGGATCCCTGAATACCGGTTTTTCCGTTATTCTGACAATCCCCATCCGGCCAAGATCCCTTACGTGGTTTGCAGCCGTTGGTATGAGCTTTTTCAATTCGCTTACAGCCATCTCCCCGGATTCCATGAGGATATCGATCAGTTTCGCCTTTGTCCTGGAAAGCTTTCCCTCAATTCGGTGGCCTTTGTTAATACTCACAAATCTTTCTTTTTTTGTCCCCACCCTGGATCGCGTGATCCGTTTGTCGCACACGAGAAGGCCGGAGGCTGACATGCGGGAAAGAACGGCTGCAGAGACCTTTTTCCCAAGAGCCTTTTCAAGCTCTTTTGCTGTCATCGGTTTTTTTGAAACCGCGTCCAGGATCAACGGCGCTATGGATGATCTGGTTTGAGGATTTTTCTGTGCCTTGCCCGCTTCAGGTCCGGGGCTGTAGAGCCTGGTCTCCTGGGGGTTGATCCCTGAAGGAAGTGCTTCTGCTATCACCCTGCCAAGGGGGTATATGTAATATGATGACATCCACCTGAAAAAAGGGATCATGCTTTCAGGGAATAAAGGAAGCGGGTCTTTGATCTCAATTATATCAAGGATACGGACATCAGGCTTTCTTGTGTCCGGCCCCAGTATGTAACCGGTTGTTTTACGGTTCCCGAAAGGGACAACCGCGCGCCTGCCCGGAGCAACGTCTTTTTCCATACCCTCGCAAACCCGGTATGTGAATGTGGAGAAGACCGGAGCGGGTATGGCGACCTCTATGTAACGGTTTTTTTCTGTCATTTTTCGTCACAAGTTCAGATTATCAGGTTATTTATTTAGAGTAGCATCAAGTTTCATGTTGGAAAAAGGATTCTTTTTTGTATATAAAAAAGAGCAACCGCTCGTTATTTTACATCACACCGGATTTGTGAGTGTTTTCTGGTCACGGATTCAGTATCAGCGGGCGCCCGCTGATACTGTGGGAGCGTGGTTTCAGCTCCGCCTGTTCCATATGTTTCAGCGGTTGAAAAAAAAGTGATTTCAACTGGCTGGTTGATTCCATATCATCAAAATTCACGGTGATGATGAAAAACAAGGAGGTCCTATGCCGGAAGAGATTTTTCCAGACCTGTTCAGAATAAAGGTGCCGCTGCCGGACAGTCCCCTGAAGTATTTGAATTCTTACGTTATACGGGCAGAAAAACGCAGCCTGATCATTGATACCGGGCTAAACAGGGATGAGTGCGAGGACGCCCTCAGGACCGGGCTTGGCGAAATCGGTGTCAATCCTGAAGATGCGGATATATTTGTGACCCATCTTCATGCTGACCATTTTGGCCTCATTCCAAGGCTTGCAGGAAGCAACACAAGGTTTTTTTTCAACAGGCCGGACGCGGAGCTGGTGGAAAATTGGCAGGGGTTTGAGCCGATGATAAGGTATGCGGCAAAAAACGGTTTTCCCGAAGAGATTCTCCGTTCCGCTGTTCACCAGCATCCGGGTTACAAGTTCGGAACCGACTGGATCCCTGCGCTCAATATACTTTCTGATGGTGATGTCATTGAATACGGACAGTATTCACTCTCCTGCGTTCATACACCGGGACATACCCGCGGGCACACCTGCCTGTATGATGCAAAGAACCGTTTTTTCATCGCCGGGGATCATATACTCGAGGATATCACTCCGAACATACAATGCTGGAGCGATGGGATAAATCCATTGAAGGATTACATGGAAAGCCTTGATAAGGTTCGCGGTTTCGATGTTTCCCTGGTCCTGCCCGGGCACCGCAGAATCTTTTCTGATTTTACCGGAAGGATAGATACGTTAAAGGCGCATCACGAGGCCAGGCTTGTGGAGGTAGAGGCTATCCTCCAAAGGAAATCCCCCCAGACAGCTTATTCCGTGGCATCCCAGATGACCTGGGATATATTTGCTGCAACCTGGGAGGAATTTCCTGTGGCCCAGAAATGGTTTGCTACCGGGGAGGCCATATCGCACCTGCGTTACCTTGAAAAAGAGGGCAGGATTTCCTGCACGGAAGCAGATGGCCTGTATTATTACAGCGCCTAAACGTTATAAGAAGAACCGGCGCGGGGAGCGTTCACAAGTCCCTTGTTCCCTTCAAACCAGGTGCTAACGTGGTGCTAACGTGAAAACTCCGAGCTCCCCCGTTTTTCAATGGGAACGAATTCACGCCTTTTTTCCCCGATATATATCTGGCGTGGCCTTGCTAACCTCTGCTCCGGGTCGTCGAGGTTTTCCTTCCACTGGGCGATCCAGCCCGGAAGCCTTCCTATGGCGAACATAACCGTGAACATGTTTACAGGGATTCCCATGGCCCTGAGCAGTATGCCACTGTAAAAATCGACATTAGGATACAGGTTGCGCTCCACGAAATAGGGATCCGAGGTGGCGGCTTCCTCCAGCTCCATGGCGATATCCAGGAGGGGATCCTTGATTGCAAGTCTTTCGAGCACCTTGTGGCATGTCTCCTTGAGGATTTTCGCCCTGGGATCGTATGTTTTATATACCCTGTGACCGAAGCCCATCAGCCTGAAGCCGTCGTTTTTATCTTTTGCCCTTGAAAGGATGGTTTTTATTCTTGTTCCGTTGTTATGGATCTCTTCCAGCATTTTGATTACGGCCTGATTCGCGCCGCCGTGCAGCGGACCCCAAAGCGCGTTGATGCCGGCAGACAGCGATGCATAGATGTTCGACCTGGAGCTTCCCACGCTTCTCACCACCGATGTGGAGCAGTTCTGCTCATGGTCGGCATGCAGTATCCAGAATATATTGAGGGCTTCAACCAGTTCCCTTCTGACCTTGTAAGGATTCACAGGGGTATTGAACATCATGTGGAGGAAGTTTGCGCAGTATGTATAGTCGGGCCTGGGATATTCCACCCTGTGCCCCCTTGAAATCTTGTAGGACATGGCCGCCATTGTCCTCACCTTGGAGATCAGGCGGATAAAGGTCTGTTCGAATCCTTCACCCGTGGATACGAGTTCCGGGTAAAAGCTCCGCAGAGCGTTGACCATTGCAGAGAGTATTCCCATAGGGTGCGAGGCCCTTGGAAAGTTCTGGTAGAAAATCTGCATATCCTCGTGAACCAGTGAATGATCGTTGAGCATCACGCTCAGCCTGGTAAGCTCCTTTCTCGTGGGTAGTTCGCCGTTTATAACAAGGTAGGCCGTCTCCACAAAGGAGCAGTTTCTTGCCAGGTCCTCGATGTCGTATCCCCTGTATCTCAGGATTCCCTTTTCACCATCCATGTAAGTTATTCTGCTCTTGCAGCTTCCCGTGTTGGCGAAACCTGGATCATAGGTGATAAAACCGGTGGTGCTGCGCAGGGACCGGATATCGATGGCCTTTTCGCCTTCAGATCCTTCAATTATGGGAAGCTTGATTACCTTGTCTCCAATCCTCAATTCTGCATATTCTGTCATATCTGGAAACCCTTGTTGTGTTATCGGTTAACAGCCATTGGCCGGGCCGGTAAAACATGGTTTTTGCTCTTTTAGCTCATTCGTATTTCAATCAAGCAGGAAGCGGTCTCAAAAAAGCGCTACGTTATTCAAAAAATGGTATATGGAATTCGATATTAAAACCAGCTGTTATTAGCACGTCAAGTTGTCCGGTTGTTTTGACATATGAAATGTCCGGTTGGTTAATATTGAACAGGTTATTGCCAAGGCCGGGGAGGGGCCTGTGTATGGTGTATGATGGTCCCCGCATGCAAGACCATTTTTCGCCAAAATTAAGGTGATGCTGATAGCGGCTAAGAGTCTCA
>CAYVIE010000083.1:0-12758 GCA_964451355.1 uncultured Desulfobacteraceae bacterium | reverse complement strand
GAGGACCCTCCTTAGAAGTTTGCCGGTCCTGGTTTTCGGCAGGGATTTCATGAAAGCGATTTCAGCAACTTCTATATCTTCCGGAAGGTTTCCCTTTAGAAACGCCCTGATCTGGTAAAGGAGCCGGTGGGACGGCTGGATCTCCTTTTTCGTCACCACGAAAGCCTTTATCCGTGATACGCCCGTATCCGGTGGGGAAGGTTTGGATATGACAGCAGCTTCGCTTATTGCAGGATGAGAGTGAAGTATCTGCTCGATCTCGAAGGGGCCCACAAGCTTGCTTCCTCCGGTTTTTATAAGGTCGTCGGTGCGGCCCTGGTGATAAAAGTAACCCTGCTCATCTGTCAGGGCTATGTCGCCTGTCAGGAACCATCCCTTGTCAAAGTATGCGTTATAGCGGGAAGGATCATTGAAGATAGCCGCCATCCTGCCGGGCCAGTCGCCTTTTATGGCGAGCTGTCCTATGGTCATGGAGGGGAGTCTTTCACCACCGGGGCTTATAATGGCGGCGTCGATACCCGGCAGGGCTTTGCCGATGGAGCCAGGCTTGATATCACATGACCTGAAGTTGGCAATACATATGATTCCTGTTTCTGTCATCCACCATGTGTCATGGGGTGAAAGATTGAGATTCTGTTTTGTCCAGTAAAAGAGATCAGGGACCAGGGGAGCGCCGACAGATGCGATGTGCCGAAGGGACGAGAGGTCGTAGCGGCCGGGGAGATCATTTCCTGCTTCCATCAGGTCCCTGAGCCGTTTAGGGGTTGTATAGAAAACAGTGACCCGGTTTTTTTCTATGACGCGGTAGCAACTGGACGCAAGCCTTGTATCCTGCGCGAGAAGGGTCGTTACGCCTGCGAGCCAAGGTGCGTATGCACCGTAGACGGTTCCCGTTACCCAGGCGGGATCCGCGTCTGTAAAAAGTACGTCGTTTTCTTTCAGGTCAAGAACCCACTTGGCCGACGCCAGGATTCCTGCCGCGTCGCCGTGAACATGGACTATCCCTTTGGGAGGGCGGGTTGAGCCCGATGTGTGTATGAGATACAGGGGAGAGTCGGTTGTGGTTCCGGCCGGGTGGTCGGGAGTATCAGAGGCGCCGGCGGCTTGCATCATAGATATTTCCCCGGAAAAGAATCCAGGCGGATCTCCGGTGTAGAATACCTTGATACGGTCTGATACGAGCTGTGGCGGAATTTTTTCGGCCAGATCAGGCCGCGTCAGGATGGCCGCTGGATCGGTCTTTTCAATCAGGTATTCCAGCTCATGGTATGCGGCTGATGCAAAGACAGGACAGAAAACAATTCCGGAAAAGGCGCATGCGGCCATTGCAAAATGGACTTCAGGGCAAACCGGCAGCATCACGAGGAGCCGGTCATTGGCGACGAGACCGCTTGCCAAAAAAAGGCCGGCCCATGACCTGGAGATAGTATCTAACCGGGCAAAGCTGATTTTTTCCACCTTGCCGTTCGAGTCATGAAGGATTGCGGCACACTCTCTTTTCTCAGGGTCTTTGGCCCATTTTCCAATGCTTTCAGTATAGATATTGAAGGGGCCGGATAATGGAATCTGCAAGGAGTGCGCCTCTTTTTTCCAGGCAAAATCCTTTTTCTTGTTTTCAAGGGAAGCCAGGTTTGCCCCATTCTTGTCTGCGGCAGGGACTTGCGCCTTGATCACCGTATAACTCCCAATGACCTGTGTGTTGTCATGACCTGATGTTCCAGTTCTTTTGCAAGAGAGCTGAGCCTCCTGCCTTTTAACCTTCCCGGGGGATCAGCAAGGGTGGAAAGTACAATTTCCACACATCCGGCAAGGGCGCCTGGATGATATCCCCCCTCTAACACGAAGAGAAGAGGGATGCGTTTCCCATCCCTCCAGGCAATATCTGCAACAATCGCTGTAAGTTCACCGAAGAAATTTTCCGTAAACGAGCAGCGGCCTATTGGATCGTCAATATGGGCATCGAATCCCGCCGCGACGATGATTACTTCAGGGTGGTAAGATTCCGAGATTTGCGGGAGCAGCCGGGCATATATCCCCGCAAGATCAGACTCGCTGATCTCTCTGGGGAAAGGGATGCAAATCGTGTAGCCGACCCCATCGCCGGTTCCTGTCTCGTCTATTTCCCCTGAATAGGGAAAAAGAAGCGGATCATGGGAGGAAATGTAAAAGACATTTGGAGAGTCGCTGAATATCGATGCTATTCCGTTTCCAAAATGCACGTCGAAATCGATCACAAGGATTCTCGTAATTTTATGGATATGTAGAAGATGCGCTGCGGTTACCGCGATATTATTGATGATGCAAAAGCCGCTGGCGCGATCAGTTGTGGCATGGTGCCCTGGAGGCCTGACCAGCGCGAACACAGCATCGAATTTACCTGAAACCAGGAGATCTGATGCTTTTATGCACCCGCCCGCGGCAAGCCAGGCGGTTTTGCATGTATCTGCGCAGGCAGGAGTATCCGGCGCCAGGCTGGTGAAACGCTGGGCTGACGTCAGCATTACCTGCTCAATATATGCAGGTGCATGTATCCTTTCCAGTTCTTCCAGGGTGGCCGGCCTTGGGATGATCCTGGGGATTTCTGGAAATGACCTTTTGAGCATCCTGAATACCGCTGCAAGACGAGCCGGATGCTCCGGGTGAAAATGTCCGGTCCGGTGCAGGAGGTACCGTTCGTCTGCAACGATTCCAACCGAAAGCCCCATGGTTTTATCCGGCTGCCTCCATAAGAGCATTCCTTTCGGTTATTAGCTTTTCAATGACGGATTCGTCGGCGATTGTGGAGGTATCGCCCAGTTCGTCGAATTTGCCTGCTGCTATTTTTTTCAGGATTCTGCGCATGATCTTACCGCTTCTTGTTTTGGGGAGGCCTTCTGTAAATTGTATGATATCGATTGTGGCTATAGGTCCGATCTCCTTTCGCACCTGGGCTACAAGCTCTTTTTTCAGTTCATTTGAAGGAGTTATTCCGGTTTTCAGGATAACGAAGGCATAGATTCCTTGGCCCTTGATGGGATGCGGGTAGCCGACCACGGCAGCCTCGGCCACACTGGGATGAAGCACCAGGGCTGATTCCAGTTCGGCTGTCCCCAGGCGGTGGCCGGAAACGTTTATGACGTCATCTATACGGCCAATGATCCAGTAGTATCCTTCTTCGTCCTTCTTTGCAGCGTCCCCCGTGAAATACATGCCCGGCGCCTGGCTGAAGTAGGTCTCGATGAACCGCTCGTGGTTTCCATAAACAGTTCTTGCTATCCCGGGCCATGGTTTGCGTATGCAAAGAATCCCCTCTTCGCCTGGGTAGCGGACAGGCTGTCCGGTATCATCTAAGATCACCGGATCGACTCCAAAAAATGGGTGGGAGCAAGATCCGGGTTTTATGGGCGCCACACCAGGCAGTGGCGCAATCATGTGGCCTCCTGTCTCAGTCTGCCACCAGGTATCTATAATGGGGCACCGCTGTTGGCCTACGTGCTTGTAATACCAGCGCCACGCTTCCGGATTTATCGGTTCTCCCACGGTTCCAAGAAGTTTCAGGGATGACAGGTCATGCTTTTTCACATGCTCTTCACCTTCCTTTGCAAGAGCCCTTATAGCTGTTGGCGCTGTGTAAAACTTGTTGACCTTGTATTTTTCCACGACCGCCCAGAAACGGTCATAGCCAGGATAACTGGGTATGCCTTCGAATATGACCGATGTGAGCCCACAGGTGAGAGGGCCATAGACAATGTAGTTATGGCCCGTGATCCACCCTATATCAGCGGTGCACCAGAAAATTTCGTTGTCCTTCAGGTCAAAGACTAGACGGGTGGTTATCGCCGCATACAACAGGTATCCGCCGTGGGTATGCACCACTCCTTTGGGCTTGCCCGTACTCCCGCTCGTATACAGTATGAAAAGAGGATCTTCAGAGTCCATGGGTTCCGGCTCCACGGTTGTGCCCGGGGGGATGTCGGCCACGGCTTCGTGCCACCATATCTCTTTTGCCGGATTGAGAGCAGCCCCGGATTTTATCCTTTCCACCACTATGACCTTTGAAACCTGCGGGCATTTTTCCAGGGCGGCATCAACATTATCCTTTAGCGGAACCTTCTTGCCTCCCCGGAATCCTCCATCAGCCGTGATGACAATCCTTGCGCCACAGTCCTGGATCCTGTTGGCTATGGCGTCGGCGGAAAATCCGCCGAAGACTACGCTGTGGATCGCTCCTATGCGGGAGCAGGCAAGCATGGCCACCGGAAGCTCCAGTATCATGGGAAGATATATCACCACCCGGTCGCCTTTCCCGACTCCAAGGTTTTTCAATACGGTGGCAAAGGAGTTTACCCTCTGGTGCAGTTCTTTGTAAGTGACCGTTTCGGTTTCATCAGGGTCATCTCCTTCCCAGTAGTATGCTATTTTGTCGCCTATGGTTTCGATATGCCTGTCAAGGCAGTTTTCGGATGCATTCAAACAGCCGTTTTTGAACCAGGTGATTCTGGCGTCTGTGAAATCGTATTCCAGCACCTTGTCAAAGGGTTTTTTCCATAGCAGATATTTTTTGGCTTCTTCCCCCCAGAACCCTTCGGGATCTTCTATGGATCGGCGGTAAAGAGCATCGTACTCCTCCCAGCTTTTGATATACGCAACCTTGCGGAATTCTTCGAGATGTGCATCATATTTTTCAATGTGTTGCGTCATATGGCCTCCTTGTTTTTTTCATGGTTATTGTTTGATTATTTGGGTATGTGAATGTTTTCCCATATTCCTGATCCGCAAAGGCAACTATCCGGTAATAGTTTGCAGCAGGTTACATCGGCTGATTGCCAGCCGGTGGAGGGAAGGAACCATGGATTTCGAAGTTTCGCGATCGCATCAATCATTTAAACAATCTCATTGTTTTTCGTCATGTTTTCAGGTGGTTCAAAACTGCACGACAATACTAATATGTCTGCATCTCTTCGGGATTCCACCAGGCCGGGAAGACAGAAAAACAGTTTAATCATGGCTCGGTTCGTCGGATCGGTATACGCGTGGAATCCTTTAATACCGCATTCTCTGGCCGCTTCGTAGAGTTTCATCATTAGTATTTTACCTATTCCTTTACCCTGCCATGGCTTGCTGACGGAGAAAGCGGTCTCCGCCCAGCCATTTTCTTCTTTCATGTAGGCGGCGATCCCTATGACCCTGCCGAAGCCGAATTCGCCCGTTACAGCGAGTATGGTCAGGTCGTTGACATAGTCGGTTTCCACCATGCAGGCCACGTCTTCTTTCAGGAAGCAGGTTTTTTCATGGAAGAACCTGGCGATCACATCTTCTTTGTCCAGGGTATAGAAATGTTCCTGTATGCGTCGGTCGTCAATTGGCTTTGCAGGTCTGAACGTAACAGCTGTTCCATCGATGTGCCGTATCTCTTCGAGATGTGATGGATAGACGCTGCCCAGGGACGGGGCTGCTTTTCGTGTCCTGGGGATCAGTCCTGATTCCCTGGCCTTGTCAAACAATTCATCCCTGAAATCAGGGTGCGCAAGGCTTATCATGGCCCTGGCCCTTTCCTGCAAGCTTTTACCAAAGAGGTTGACCGCCCCGAATTCGCTCACCACAAAGGAGACATCGCTTCTCGGAACCACGACAGCCCCGGTTTCTATCGAGCTGACTATGCGGCTGGTCTTCCCGTCGGGTGATGTCGAAGGGACAAGAAGGATCGATTTGCCGTTTCTCGACGCATCGGCACCCCTGATGAATTCGAGCATGGACGAAACCCCGGCCGAATAATGCCCGGGCAGCACGTCGGCCGATGCCTGTCCGGTCAGGTCCATCTCCATGACCATGTTGACCGAGATCATGCCGGGATGCTGTGAGATCACAGCAGGGTTGTTCACGTAGTCCGAAGGGAAGAAGGCCACCGCCGGGTTGTCTGCTATAAATTCGTAGAGATTTTTTGACCCGGCGGCGTTGGAGGCAACGGTTTTGCCGATATCCGTCCCTTTGTAGCGATTAGTGATCACCCCCAGGGCGATCAGCTTCATGATTCCATCGACCAGAAACTGCGTATGCACACCAAGGTCGTTCTTGTCGGACAGGGCGAGAAGGATAGCGTCTGGTGTGGCGCCTAGTCCCAGCTGGAAAGTTGCACCGTCTTTCACCAGGTTTGCGACAAGAGATGCTATTTTATGGGCGGCCCCGGACTCGGGAAGGTCATGGATGGTGGTAATATCCTCTTCATGCTCAACGATGATGTCGATATCGTTAACATGGATGAATCCCTGGCCCCATACCCTTGGCATTCTCGGGTTAACCTGCGCGATTACTGTTTCAGCGGCCGTTACCGCTGCTGGAGCAATATCTACGGAAACACCGAGACTCATCCAGCCGAAATCGTCCGGGGGTGAGACCTGTACCATTGCCACATGGATGGGGAGTGTCTTTCTGGCAAGCAGCCTGCATACCGCAGAAAGATTTATCGGGGTGAGAAACGGCCTGTGGGGCAGAAGGTGTTTTGCAGCACCCGAGCCCTGGTATATGTGACGAATATGGAATATATCCGATTCCTTTCCATTTGCGGTAAGCCGGGTGAGTGGAGAGTCTTCAAGGCTCATTAGCCGCAGGATTTCAATGTCTGCCAGGTTTTCTCCCGCTGCAATGAGGGCTTCAACAAGATGTTTCGGTTCGCCGCACGAAGACCCCACAAAGATCCTCTGGCCTGAGCGGATGCATGACATAGCCTCGGACGCTGTCTTCTTTTTTTGAAGATAGGAATCTGGCCAGTATTTCGCGTGAGACATGGGCAACCCTTGGGGCATGATGATGTTTGAAAAACAACTGTTGATGTACGTAACATTGTTTTGTATCCTCACGCAAGAAAAAGCTTTCTTGCGCATGATTGATTTCTGGTCTTACCGATAAAACACCACTCTGGCGGAGATGAGAAATGAGCATGTTTTCATGCGCGGGACTGATCGCCGGGAACCATGAAAGTTTTTCGGGGCGGTATTGCCAGTTTCATGTATTTCAAGGAGCATGGGTTATGAAAGGTTGCAGAACGTGTATTCCCATTGGCCGGCAGGGATTCCTGTCACTTTTTCTGTTTCTCTTTTCGGTTTTCAGCGCTGGTTGCTCTATGCGGCCCTTGATGGTCTCAGGCGCTGCAGATCTCATGTCAGCCGGTCTTCCGGCATATCTTAAAGAAACAGATCCGCTCCTGGTCAAAGAAGCCATGCCAGCTAATCTGAAAATGATAGAAGCCATGCTCGAATCAGATCCCTGCAACGAGACCATGCTCTTTATGGCTTGCCAGGGGTTTGCTTCGTATGCCTTTCTGTTCGTGGAAGCAGATGATCCGGTAAGGGCTAGGAGATTATACGAAAGAGCAAAGAACTACGGTTTC
This sequence comes from uncultured Desulfobacteraceae bacterium, assembly GCA_964451355.1. Classification (GTDB taxonomy): domain Bacteria; phylum Desulfobacterota; class Desulfobacteria; order Desulfobacterales; family Desulfosalsimonadaceae; genus CAYVIE01. The sequence continues at coordinate 5,392 of CAYVIE010000083.1, read as the reverse complement.
AAACTGCTTTCTGAAAAGGGCTTGCTGCCTGACAATCCCCTTGATCTTGACGCATGGGACAGGCGGCTTTCCCGTGCTGACATATCCGATGTGCCCGCACTTTTCTGGACCGCATTTGCATGGGGTAGCAGGATTCAGACCGACAGGGAATCGCCCGAGGCCTTGGCGGATATGCCCCATGTCATAAAAATTGTTGAAAGGGTAAGAGCTCTTGATCCAGGCTACTGGTTCGCCGGGCCGGATACTTTTCTAGGTTTTTATCACGCAAGTATCCCTGTGGCACTGGGCGGCCGTCCGGATCTTGCTCGAAAGCATTTCGAGCAGGCCATACAGGCCACCGGCGGGAAGTATACTATGATATATTTCCTTTATGCCAGGTCATATGCTGTCCAGGTCCAGGATAAACAGCTTTTCGAGCAACTCCTGGAAAAAGCCGCCAGCCCTCCAGGCGATGCGCCCGATACAGCCGCTCTTGCAAACGTCATTGCGGCTGACCGGGCGAAGCGGCTCCAGCAAAAGGAGGAGGATTTTTTCCCTTGAAGTTCCGGGGAGAGCATGGGGTTGATTACCTGTATTGAAGAGATTTCCGGATACGGTCTATCCATAAAAATCGTCTTGGAGGATGAGCTGTGAAAGTGAAAGCGTATAAGCACAATTCTGGATATATCCTTTTTTGCCTGGTGATGCTTGCTGCGGTGCTGTGTGTTCCGGGATTGAATGCTTTTGGAGCATCTTCGGTTGTTTTGAAGGTTGCAACGATCGCACCGGAAGGTTCCACCTGGCACAGGGTTATGATGGAGTTTGCATCGGAATTGAAGGAAAAGACCCAGGGTAGAGTTGTTTTCAAGGTTTATCCAGGGGGGGTTGCGGGTGATGAAGCCGCGGTTGTGGGAAAGATCAGGATAGGGCAGCTAGACGGCGGCGCTTTTACGGGTATGGGAATGGGAATGATTGCAAAGGAAGCAAGGATCCTTGATCTGCCGTTCTTTTTCAATAATCGGGAATCGTTTCATTGTGCCCGCACCGCAGTGACACCATTTTTGAGAAAAAAGTTCGATGAAAAAGGCTTTGTCCTGGTCGGTTGGGTTGATCTGGGTGAGTCCTATTTTTACAGCACAAAGCCCATTTCTGACCTTGCCAGCCTTCGTAAGACCAAGGTATGGGTTTGGGAGGGAGATGATCTTGCCCGTACATGCCTTGAGGAGATAGGTATCAAGGCGGTCCCATTGTCAGTCGTTGATGTCATGATGGGTTTGCAGACAGGATTGATAGACACGGTATATAATACGGGTCTTGGGGCAGTCTCATTCCAGTGGTATACGAGGACTCGCTTCAGATGCCCGGTTCCGCTGGGATTTCATACGGCATCCCTGCTTATACGGAAAAACAGATTTATTCGTATTTCGAAGAATGACCAAAAGATCCTGTTGGAGCTGGCGGATAAGCATTTTGAAAAGTTGAATGATCTGGTCAACCAGCAAAATCAGGAGGCCCTTGCTGTCATGGAGAAGCGGGGGGTGAAGACACTTTCATGGCCGGAGGCCGACATTGAGGTCCTTCGCGATGCTGCAGCACGTATACACAGGCGCCTTATTGGAGAATTGTATCCCAGGCAGCTTTTTGAACTGGCTGTTGAAGGCAAAAAGTGCGGGAAGAATCCTTGAGCAGTTTCAGGGTTATTTCAGATTTATCGTTAACGTAATCGTCTCTCCGCTTTTCAGCCTGAACGAGACATCCTCGAATGCGGGCGGTCCGAACATGGAGTATTTATTTTGTGAGAAGCCGTAACGTTCTTTTGGAATGCCGAGGAAATTTTTATTTAGCCGTCCGTCTTTGTTTTCATCCTGAAAGACCCCCACAGCGTATTTCCCGGCGGGTACATTTTTGAATATACAGGATGCGGATGTAGCTTTTACATCAATGCTTGCCCCTTGGATTTCCTTGCCCGGTTCCGGAAATCCCCTGGAAACGAAAAGACCGATTTGAACCTTACCCCCTTTTTCCACATCCAGATTGGTCACCTTGACCGTGATTCTGCCCACCTTTGTGTCAGCCGCATGGGCCTGGAGCAAAAAGAGTATGGAGATGAGCGCGGTGCCGAAAATTTTCATTTTCATTAGACTTCTCCTTTCCCGGAAAATCGCGGGAGTAAGCTGTTGTTGCTGAGCTGAGTGGCAGACCAGTTTAAGATTGGATTTTGCCCCAAAGAGGCGATTTCTTTTTTGTTTATTCCGGCCGCCATCCCTTATCATTCAAGTGGTATATTCCAGGATTCTGTCTCATACACCTGTTGGCAACATACATCTTGCACCATTGTATTACAAATGAAGCATTTTTAAAATAAATTATTATTTCAATTGTTTGTGTTTACAATGCACTTTTATGCCTCATGATGTTTATTTTTTAGCAACCTTTTGTTCTCCTGTTTTCAGCAGGCGGAATGAATTGAATCATCAGCAATGTTCACATTAAGTGGACGAAAATCCGATTAAAGTGAACGATGTGCGCAATATCTTTTTATCACGTTTGGGGAACAGCGAACAGAAAACTAAAGACTTTCCTCCAAGAATAATCCGAATCAGGCAACATAATTTTCGACCGGACAAAAAGGCCAGGCGTGGAATGAATGGAATTGTATCCTGTTGGTTTTTCTTCGTAACTTCGGGAAGAAAGGAATGTTTTTACTCGGGCAGCAGCGAAGGCGAACAGGTGGCATGATAGTTGCATGATAGATTTGCAAGAAGGATATACAAAAGGGGCGGGATTAATCGGCAATAAGAGGAATTTGCTGCTTTTATCCTGCTGAAGCGGTCTTTGGAAAGCTTAAGGAGCAGGGAAAAAGCGGATGGCGTTTTTTTCCGGGTTCAGAGATCAACCTGGCGATCCAAGCTGCCATAAATTAAAAACACTATTAATGAAAAGGAGGGGAAATCATGAAAAAGAAAGTCTTGTTACTGGTAATTGCGGGGGCCTTGGTCATGTGTGGCCAGGCATTCGGGGCAAGTGCCGGGCTGGTATCCGCAACTACCGCCACCGTCACCACCCAGACACAGCCCACCGATCCCCCAGGCCTGGTTTATCCTATTGTGCTTGCCCATGGGATGATGGCGGACGACCAGATCATGGATTACTGGTACGGAATTGAGGAGATCCTGCTGAATTCCGGGCTGGTTCCTGACATTCTGACCGTCAATGTGACCAAGATGCAGTCAACCGCAGCAAAAGCGGCCGAGTTTAAAAAGCAGGTAGAGGCCTGGATGGAAGCCAAGGGTTATACAAAGGTCCATGTGATCGCTCATTCCCATGGCGGACTATATGCCAGGTATGCAATTTCCAACCTCGGTATACAGCCTTCGACACTTTCTGCTTCCGCGGACCAGGATAAAACCAGAACTCCTTTGTTCGCTGCCCTGGCCTCTGACGTGGTCTCCGCCACCTCCACGGATGTCACCGTGGTAGACACTTCAGGAACATCGGGTGTCAGTGCCGAATCTAGCGGAACTTTCGAGCTTGTTGAGGACAGCGGGACAAATGTATCCTCAACGTCAACAAATGTGGTTCTTGGTCAGCCCTCTGGAGTGTTCAGCCTTACCACTTTGGGGACCCCTCACCGCGGAAGCGCCATTGCCGAGTGGGTTTGCCTGTTGCAGAAACATGAGATGGCGTGGAATGCTTTAGGCAATTTATTCGATTTTGTTTACAAGGATTTTCTGGGGGATGAGGATCCATATAGCGCGAAGAATGCCATTGATGTATCTATTTCATATTGTACAGGGGTGTTCAATCCCAACACTCCTGATCATCCCCAGGTTCATTACTTCAGCTACGGTTCCACGATAGTTGATCCAGACAACCATTATGATGTTCCTATGGTCCTGGCATATCGTCTCTATCAGTACCTGGAGGGGCGGCCCAAAGTAAACAAAACAGGTGAAAGCTATGATTTGTGCGATGGTCTTGTCCATGTTGCATCGGCAAAGTGGGGGGAATACATCCGCACAGTGGACGATTATCCTGGAGTTTCGCACATGGGGATAGTCAACCAGTGGCAGGGAAACACACCGAACTTTGACGAGAGGGCTTTTTACATGGAGATAGTGCACAGGCTCAATGATCTCGAGGCGGAAAACGGGATAATAGGCGGCAGCGGTGCCGAGAATCTCAGCAATGACAACAATGATGACTCCCTCAAGGTTATTGAAGCGGCAACATTTTGATTTGACAATTCCCAGGTAATTCCAAATGATAATCAGCGGCATGCCAGGAAGCGGCATGCCGCTGATGTTTGAATATCTTGAATCTGCCTTGCGGGCATTGCCCGCAATTACAGTTTATTGACTTTGCTGCGATAAAATGAAAGGGTCCTGTTTGGCATGACGACAAGCATCGCCGGGAATGCAGGTAGTTATAACAATTTTTCCAGCAGGGTTTTATGGGTTATATTTTCCTGGATCTTTTTTTGCCTGTTATCGGGTTGTGCGCTCAGGCATGTTTCCCGTGTTGAGCCGATCCGGATAGATGGGTCTATAACCCCGGCGGATTATTTCCGTCTTTATTCCTTTCTTTTTTTGAATCCTGATGAGTTTCCCTCATACTTTCAGGATTCCGCTGTGAATCCATATACAATACATCTTTTTTATTTCCTGTCGCGGCGTTTCCCTGTTGAAGATAGCGAAAACCAGCCCGCACAGCTTGAGCGGATCAGGCAGGTTCTTGTTTCTAATCTACCTTCCGACCGCGCAAATGAGCTGTTTGAGTTGTTCAAGAAATACCTTGAATATAAGAAGGTGATCGCTGAAGTTACCCGCAAATGGGGATATCCGGTGGGCCTTTCGGAAAAATTGGAATATTTAAACAGGCTCCAGGAGTTCCGGCGGCGGTTTTTCGGAAAGGAGACGGCCGACATGCTGTTCGGTGCTGAAGTGAAGGGCCGCGAATATTTTCTGGCAAAAGAAATTATTATCAGCGATCCGGAATTGTACGGTGCGGAAAAGGAAGCCCGGCTTCAGGCGTTGGGCGAACAAATGTGGGGAAATCTGGCGGGGCAGATGTATAAAAACATGGACGCATATGAGCGTTATCAGGAAAAACTTCAAATCTATAGTAAGGATCTGGCGGAAGCGGATGAAGAACAGAAAAAAATGATCTTGAAAAAGCTCAGGCAGGAGTTTTTTTCACCGTCATTTATCCGTAAACTGGAAGCAAAAGATGAACAGATGCGCATACAACAGGAAAAGTATCATCTATACCTGAAACAGAAAAAGCTTATCATGAACGACCCCGATCTTACTGATGAACCTGAATCCGTGATTTTAAATTCGAAATAGTTTGAAACTGCAATTTTCTCTCATTTTTTCGCCGGTAAAAGATTGAATGTCCTGGTATGCCCTAA
>CAYVIE010000082.1:0-13019 GCA_964451355.1 uncultured Desulfobacteraceae bacterium | reverse complement strand
TCTTGCCGGCCCGGCGCTACAAAACAATCGAATCAGCAAATCATAACAAGGAATCACCCCGGCAAGCCGGGAGCGGGATTGACAAGAAAAAGACTTTTGCAAATTTTACACTTGTTTTGTCAAGATATTTCGGCGCAAACAGGTTTGCACTTTTCCTGAACTTTCCTTGCATTGCTGGTACAAGAGAAAAAAATCGATATTCTGTTGACTGGCTGTTAATACAACCGTAGACTTTTATAATTAGCAGCGATTTCCCACCCGGGTATGAAAACCCGTCAGTCTTGTTATCCCTGCTATGGAGCGATTTTCGTGGTAAAGCTCGGTATGCAAGGCGTGGAGAGTCTGAATGGGACAAGGCGTACTTGAAGTACGGCAAACCGCTTTCAAGCAAAGTGTAACACGGGAGACGGACTTTGCCGTGAAAACACCTTCTGGGTCCGGTGGAAAAAGCCATTTGCCCGGGGTGATTGTCATCAATCTGAAAGCTTACGGAGCCGTAATCTTATTAACGCATAGATAAACCAAATCAGGACAATTATAATGAATGAAACAACATCAAAGAACCAAGAAACAGAAAAAATCTCAAAGACATTCGAACTCTACGAGGATTACGCAAGGGGCATTGAGACCGCATGCCAAAAAGGCTGCTGTGCATGCTGCACAACAAACGTCATTGTGACGGGCCTCGAAGCCGCCTGGCTTTATGAGAGCCTTGACGAAGAAAAAAAAGAGGAAGTAAAGGAATTGGTTCTGGCCTCCAAAGAGATTGAGCGGAGGATACCTGCGTGCACGATCAACCAGATGGCTGAACTGTTCAAGGCGGGCATGGAGGTTCCGGAAGATTCCATGCCGTCTGGTATGATTGAATGTCCTTTCCTATCGGATGGGAGCTGCACCATTTATCCAGTAAGACCGTTTTCATGCAGGTCCATGTCTTCTACGACCCGGTGCGCCACAGGCACGGAAGCTGAAATGTCTCCTGTCACGGTCACGGTAAACACTGTGTTTATGCAATTCATCGAGCACATGGACAAGGATGGGTTTTCAGGGAACCTCATAGACATGCTCCATGCCGTGATAACCGGGCGATTCGATGAAACAAGCGGCAGGTTCGTGCAAAACCGCCCGATCCAGGTACTGGTCATCCCCCCTGAACACAGGGGCCAAATCAGGCCGTTCGTGGACAACCTCGCGCGTATAGCAGCCGGAATGTAACACTCCAAAGCCAACAACAAAAAATTTAATATTCCGTGAATACATTTTCATGCATTTTCGGACGATTAACATAAATACTTGACTTGCCTGGTGATTATTCCTATTTGTCAATACCTTGTGCCATCCGGCGGTTCTTTTCGTGATGATATGCCAGACTTTCATGATTAGCAGCAATCACCCCGGGCATGAAAACATGGCTGTTTTTCCCCGGGCGCCGGAGGTGTTTTCCCGGTTTTCATCCTTCTTTTCCAATGCAGCAAAAAAGTACGAAAGACAGGTATAACCATGAAACACGTAATTGCCGAACTGGTTAAAAATGCGGCCCTCAAGGCCTATGAAAAAAAAGAATTTTCATCTGATGATTTTCCCGAAGCAGCCATAGATGTTCCCAAGATCCCGGCTCATGGCGATTTTGCAACCAACTTCGCCCTGGCAAGCGCATCAAAGCAAAAGATGCCGCCTGCAAGGATTGCCCAGATAATCATTGAAAACATCGATGACACCGAAGGTATCATAGAACGGATTGAGACAGCAGGCCCGGGGTTCATCAATTTCTTCATAAAAAAAGAAGCGTGGACATCCATCCTTGGCAGGATAAAAGATCAAAGGGATTCCTTTGGCAAGACCGATTTCGGCTCAGGTACCAGGGTACAGGTGGAATTCGTCAGTGCGAATCCGACCGGCCCGCTGCACGTGGGCCACGGCAGGGGCGCTGTTGTCGGGGATGCCGTGGCATCCATCCTTTCAGCATGCGGCTTCGAGGTGGACCGTGAATATTACATAAATGACGCAGGCCTGCAGATTCAAACCCTGGGAGAATCCGTCTATTCCAGGGCGCTGGAACTTCTGGGAGTCGATTCCGCCTTCCCGGAAAACGGCTACAAGGGGGAATACATCTACGACATAGCAAGGGAAGTAATAAAACAGACCGGGAAAGAGGATCTGCCTTCCATGGCAAGGGAGGCGGCAGTCAGGCTTTGCGCGGATTTCGCCGCTGAAAAGATTCTTGCCGGTATCAGAAAAGACTTAAAAGCCCTGGGAGTCGATTTTGACAACTGGTTTTCGGAAAAAGGACTTTACGAGTCAGGAAAGGTGGACAGGGCCATCGAGGAGTTCCGGGAAAAAGGGCTTGTTTACGAAAAGGACGGTGCCTTGTGGTTCGCATCCTCCAGGTTCGGAGATGACAAGGACAGGGTAATAGTGAGGCAAAACGGCCAGACCACCTATTTTGCATCTGATATCGCATACCACTCAGACAAGTTCAAAAGGGGATACGACCGGATCATCGATGTTTGGGGAGCAGACCACCACGGTTATGTTCCCCGGCTTTCAGCGGCGGTCATGGCTATGGGCAAGAGTAAAGACGCGCTGACGGTCATCCTGACAAACCTGGTCAACCTGCTCAGAAAGGGAAAACCTGTGGCAATGTCGACCAGGGCCGGTAAATTCGTCACGCTGAAAGAGGTCATAGACGAGGTTGGCAAGGATGCGGCACGCTTCATCTTCCTGACCCGCCACCATGAAAGCCCCCTTGACTTCGACCTGGAGGTGGCAAAGGCCCAGACCAATGAAAACCCGGTTTACTATGTGCAATACGTACATGCACGTATATCGAGTATCATTAAAAAAGGCACTGAAAAGGGGATTGATGTTGAATTTACCGCTGATCCTGATATTTTAAAACATTTATCCACAGACGAGGATGCGAGCCTGCTCAAGCTGCTGTGGCAATACCCTGAAGTGATTTCAACCGCCGCCCGCCTGCTTGAACCCCACAGGGTCGCATTCTATCTCATGGATCTTGCAGCGGGTTTCCATGCCTATTATAATAAGCACCGCGTTTTGACAGATGACCAGGAACTGACCCGCGCGAGGTCATGCCTGGTGCTCGGGGTAAAAACAGTGATAAAAAACGGGCTGACCCTCCTTGGGGTCGATGCCCCTGAATCGATGTAGGATACAAAAATATATGACAAAGACCGCTGTCAGCCCTCGGAAAAAAAACCGGCCAAACAAAAACAGATCGGCTGCCGGCATTGCCGGGTGGCTCTTGCTGATAGCGGTTTCATCGTGCGTCATGTTTGTGATCGGTGTTGTGGTTGGCCGCAACTCAGCTCCTGTTCAGGTGGACCTGGACATTGCAAGCCTGGACCGCCAGATCGCAAACCTTGAAAAAAGCGTTCTTGCCGGTGTTTCAGAAAAAAAGCAGAATGAACCTGCAACCGGTCCTGCTCCCGAAGAACTCGATTTTTTCAATGCACTCCAGGAGGATGTCCTGGTTGAAAAAACCGGAGGAAGAAGAAAGGTAAAGGTTCCCAAGGTCAAGAAACCTTCGGGGATATCGGCAAAAGTTGCAAAAGCCGGGCCTGATGCGGTCTTTATAACCGATTCCACTACCCTTGAAACCCGGCAGGAAGCGGCCAGCCCAGCTGTTCAGGCTGAGATGACGGTTGCAAGCGCTGAAACAAACACATCCGGATCAATGCAACAGTCAGATACCCAAAATAGCCGGGCCGTGGATGAAAAGATGAATCAGAAGCCGCCAGCGCCGTCAGCCCGGAAGGAAAAGGCCGGAACTGGAGAAAAAGGAAGCATAGCTCCCCGGGCTGTGCCAGGCGGGCACTACACGATCCAGGTGGCGTCACTGAGAGACCCGGAAAAAGCCAGGCTCGTGCGAGACCGGTTCCGCAAAAAAGGTTATCCCGCCTATACCCAGACCGCGGTGGTGGGAAACATGGGAAAATGGTGCCGGGTAAGGATAGGACCTTACCCCAGCAAAAAAGAGGCTGCTGAAGACCTGGCAAGACTCCAGGCAGCAGGAGTAGATGCGATACTTTTCCGGTCAGAAAGCGCTTATTCTTCCCAGGGCAGGCAAAAAACAAAGGAGGATCATACAGGCAATGAAAATAAGCCATGACGAGGTGCTGCACGTAGCGCAGCTGGCAAGAATCAACATCACGGATGAAGAGATATCCGATTTTGCGAAACAACTCGGCGATATCCTCTCATACATGGATACTTTGAGCAAGATAGACACCATGGATATTCCGCCGACCTTTCACGTTGTTCCGGCAAAAAACGTCATGAGGGACGACATACCGGGAAAATCCCTGTCAAACGAAGAAGCAACAGCAAACGCGCCCAAGGCCGACAACGGGGCTTTCGTGGTGCCCAGGATAATCTGACCCCACAGGGGAAGCCGCCAACCTCATTGCCCAAAAATCAATCAAAGAGAAATGATATGGATCCTGCAACCCTTACCATACACCAGGCCCGGGAACTCCTTCTGAAAAAGGAGATCACCCCTGAAGAACTATTAGAAGCTGTTTATTCCGGAATCGAGGAAAAAGAAGATCTGATCGGCGCATACATCACGCTGACAAAAGAGCTTGCCTTCAAGCAGGCCGAAAAAGCAAAACAGGTAATCGAAAAAGGCGATCCCCCGGTTCTTTGCGGAATACCGGTCTCCATAAAGGACCTGATCTGCACTTCGGGCATACGCACCACATGCGCATCCAGGATTCTTGAAAACTTTATCCCGCCGTACAATGCCACTGTGGCCGAAAAGATCTTTGAAAACAACGCCGTAATGGTGGGAAAAACAAACATGGACGAATTTGCCATGGGCTCCACCACCGAGACCTCGGCGTTCCATGTGACACGAAACCCTTCAGATCCGGAAAGGATACCAGGAGGATCAAGCGGCGGAAGCGCTGCATCCGTTGCAGCCCACATGTGCCTCGGATCGCTGGGTTCGGACACCGGCGGCTCGATCCGCCAGCCCGCGTCGCATTGCGGCGTGGTGGGGCTCAAACCCACATACGGCAGGGTATCGCGTTTCGGCCTTGTGGCATACGCCTCGTCCTTTGACCAGATAGGCCCCATCACAAAGGACGTCAGGGACGCTGCGATCATGTTTTCGGTCATTGCAGGCCATGATCCCAAAGACAGCACATCCGCCACAGAACCGGTCCCGGACCTGGGCAGGCTTGCACCGGCTGATCCCGGCTCCATCACCATAGGAATACCCAGGGAATACATAGAGACAGAAGGGATAGACCCGGATGTGCGAAAGGCGTTTTCCCTGGCAACAAACCTGTTTGCCGAGTCAGGGGCCAAGGTGAAAGAGATCAGCCTTGCCCACACCCCTTATGCGGTCGCCACCTACTATATCATTGCGCCTGCTGAGGCCAGCTCGAACCTCGCCCGGTACGACGGCGTAAAATACGGGTTCAGGGCCGGGGATGCCAGGGACCTCATGGAGATGTATGCAAAGACACGTTCCACCGGGTTCGGCCCCGAGGTCAAACGCCGGATTCTGCTCGGCACCTACGCGCTTTCAGCGGGTTACTATGACGCCTATTACAGGAAAGCGTCACAGGTCAGGACCCTGATTTACAGGGACTTTGAAAGCGCCTTTGCTGAATGCGACCTCGTGCTTGCTCCGGTCTCGCCTTCACCAGCATGCAGGCTCGGTGAGATGACCGGCGACCCTCTTAAAATGTATCTTTCAGACATTTTCACGCTTCCTGCAAACCTTGCCGGAATACCCGCCATATCCGTGCCGTGCGCCCTTTCGTCAGAAGGGCTTCCCATAGGGGTGCAGCTCATGGCAGCCCCCTTTGCAGAGAAGCAACTGCTTGCAGGAGCGCTTTTCCTGGAAAAAGAACTCGGAAAACCGGCCATGGTATAGGCTACTGGTAATATATTTGTCTTTCTGCACTAAGATCTGTCTATTTTCAAAAAAGCAAGGAGAGAAAATATGAGCATTCTGCCCGAAGGTGAAGAACTGCGCCGCGCTGTTAAATGGATTTGCGAAAACCGCAAGCCCGGAGACGATCCCAAAAGACTGAACAAGCTCGTTGAAGAGGCGGCCGTGAAATTCGACCTGTCTCCACCTGATACGGATTTCTTGTACCGGTTCGTAAAAGATCCGGATGATTCCTGCAAATAACAGGCAGGGGATCATCCCCTGCCCGCTATCAGCCTTGATGCAATCGTAAACTTTCATGATAAGCTGCAGTCACTCCCGGGCATGAGAACAAGGCTGCTTTTCTCCCCGGTCCCGGAGACGTTTTCCCGGTAAACATCAAAATATCAATACTAAAAAGGATTCAATTCTATTAAAAATATATGCAACGGCTTTGTAAAAGTCCGTCTTTGGATTCTTACCCATAAGGGGTGCTTGCGTGGCAAAAATCAGAATCCTTCCTGAAATCCTTGCAAACAAGATCGCCGCAGGCGAGGTGGTTGAACGCCCGGCGTCGGTGGTAAAGGAACTGGTCGAAAATTCCATCGATGCGGGGGCAGACCGGATAATAGTATCGGTGGAACAAGGAGGAAGGAGGCTCATACGGGTTTCGGACAATGGGTGCGGTATGAGCAGGGATGACGCCTTGCTTGCAATCGAGCGTTTTGCAACCAGTAAGATCGCATCCGACAATGATCTTGGCGCAATAAGCACCCTGGGCTTCAGGGGTGAAGCCCTGCCAAGCATAGCTTCCGTCTCCAGATTCACCCTTGTATCCCGTGAAAAAGGCAGCGACACAGCATGCTTGATTAATATTTCCGGCGGGAAAATCACGGACGTGAAAGAGACGGGCGCGCCTGAAGGGACCATGGTCGAGGTCCGCGATCTTTTTTTCAACACGCCTGCCCGGCGCAAGTTCATGCGCACTGTTCCAACAGAGCTCGGCCATATAACGGAACTTCTGGCAAAAATCGCCCTCTGCTATCCAGGGATCTCTTTTCTGCTGGAACACAACGGCCAGATTTTAAGGGACTGGCCTGCCTGCAACCCGGCGGATCGCACTGCAGATGTTCTGGGCTCCGGCTTCAGGTCCAACATGATCCCCATAAGCCTTGAAAAAGGTATCGTATCTGTTTCCGGCTGGATATCAAAACCAGGCTCCTACCAGAAAAGCGCCCGGCGGATATACGTATTCGTCAACGGCAGGCCTGTGCGCGACAGGGGTATCATGGCGGCGCTCACAGACGGTTACAGGGGCAGGATCATGAAGCAGGCATGGCCTGCCGCGGTCCTGAACATCAGGCTCCCGGCCGACACCGTGGATGTCAACGTTCATCCCACTAAAAACGAAATCCGCTTCGCAGCTCCTTCAACTGTTTACAGTGCTGTAAGGGACGCTGTTTCAGCCGCGCTGGTGGATTCGGTAAACCAGCCCGCGCATGAAGCCTCTTTTTCAGAATCTGCCGGTAACACCGATACGCCGGAAAGGATTCCCCGAAACAGGGAAATGGAATTCCCGGACCCCATGTTCCGGCCTCCAGCAAAAGCCAGGGCCGTACACCACGACACTCTCAATGAATCCCTGCCCCCCTTTGAGCCCGCAGCCCCCCCGGCCCCGGCACAAGAGCCAAGGCCCGAACCCGTCCGCGGACCCGCGTGTGATCCGGGTTTTACAGACCTGGGAAACGCCCGTCCCATAGGACAGTTCAACCGGACCTACCTGCTTTGCGAACTATACCAAACGCTTGTTATAATAGACCAGCACGCTGCCCATGAACGGATCGTATTCGAGCGCCTGGAATCCGCCCTTAAAGGAAATAAACTACCCGTACAGGAGCTTGTCACAGCCGAAACCATCGAGGTGAATTACAGGGAAGCCGCTGTCATCGAAGCCATGCTACCCGGCCTTTTGGCCATGGGATTCGAGATAGAACCGTTCGGGCCCGGCATATTTGCCATAAAGGCTGTGCCCGACATACTTGCCGGCAGGTCAGCAGGAGAACTTATACTCAATATCGCCGCAAAAATAATAGAAAACGGGTATGCGCCAGGTGCTGAAGCGGCCATGGAGGCATCCATAGCTGTCCTGGCCTGCCACGGCGCAATCAGGGCGAACCAGCCTCTTTCCGAAACAGAGATCAGAGCCCTTCTGAAACAACTTGCTGCCTGCCGTAATCCCCAGACCTGCCCCCACGGCAGGCCGACTGCTATCTTCATACCAGCCGGCAAGCTTGAAAAAGACTTCAAAAGAACAGGGGCCTGAAAACGCCATGCGCAGGTTGAAGACCCGCCGATACATATTATACGCAATCCTGTCCGGAGGTATATTCTTTTTCCTCATCGCAGTCCGTGCAGGGCTCATACCCGGCTTTTCAAAAAACAGGATCCTTTCTGCTCCTGCAGGATCAGTCCTCTCTGAAAAAGACACCTGGATGAACATCCTCCAAAAAGGACAAAAAATAGGATACGCGCACCTGAGGATAAAGAAGGAAGGACATTTCCTGCGCCTGCTGGAATCTCTTTTCATGCGGATCCGTATCATGGGGACGGCAAGCAACGTGGAGATGCACACCAAGGCCACCCTGACCGCGGACTACCGTATAGTCACGTTCGATTTTTCAATCCGGTCCGGCCTTTTTGCATTCTCTGCTTCAGGCAGATTCAAGCCGGAAAAAGGCTTCGAGATAACCACCAGGATCGCGGGCAGAACAGAAAAGCAGACCATCCCTGCGGAAAAACCGCCATACCTGCCCGCCGCCCTCCCCTATGCCGCCTTTTCCATGAGGCGTCCTGTGGCAGGAAGCATTTACGAATTCCCTGTTTTCGATCCGTCCACGATGCAGAATATCACTGCCGAGATGGAGGTGGCGGGCAAAGAGAGAATCGAGGTCGCAGGAAAGCCGGTCTATGCCACAAAGATCGTTATACGTACCATGGGGATAGAGCAGTTTGCCTGGCTCGATGAAAACAACGAGGTGGTGCGGCAGTCCGGCCTGCTTGGAATCGTTATGGAAAAGACCACGGCCGCTGACGCGGTTTCAGGCATATCCACCCTTGGAGGGCCTGATTTCATCAGGCTTTCAGCGATTCCTGTAAACCGGCCGATACATGCGAAGGAGAAGCTCACAAGGCTTGTGCTCAAGCTTTCTGGAACAGATTTTACAGGGTTTGACCTGGATGGCGGGAGGCAGTCCTTTTCAGGCGGGCGTGTTGCAGTGACAAAGGAAGTTATGAAATTCAGCACAACCGGTTTTTCAGAGCTGTGTACAAATGATACCATTGCTTTTCTCAAGCCAGCTCCTTTCATCGAATCGGACCATGAGGAGATCGTATCCCTTGCAAAGGAGCTTTCAAGGCCCGAGGACACGCCTGTTGTGCGGGCGCGCAGGATCATAAGCTGGATTTACAAGAACATAGAGAAAAGACCTGTTATCTCGATCCCGGACGCGCTTGCCACACTCAAGAACAAGATGGGTGACTGCAATGAACACGCTGTATTGCTGGCCGCCGTGGCAAGGGCTGCAGGAATTCCGGCAGACATCGAAGCCGGCATCATCTACATGAACGGGAAATTCTACTACCACGCCTGGAACCGCCTCTTTTTGGGCAAGTGGGTAACAGCGGACGCAGCTCTGGGCCAGTTTCCAGCGGACGTCACCCATGTCCGCTTCATCAGGGGCTCCCTTGACCAGCAGGCGAAACTGTTGCGGCTCATGGACCGGCTCAACATAACGCTTGTTTCCACAACTCCACGGGTAAAGGTGATCAGGAAGGTGAAATGATAGAATTAGAGGGAATAACAAAAAGATACGGAAACGTGACCGCGGTTGACAACCTGCACCTGGAGATACCGCGGGGCACGGTTTTCGGTTTCATTGGGCCAAACGGCGCGGGCAAGACCACGACCATAAAGATCATAGGGGGCCTGATCGCGCCTGACCGCGGGAATGTAAGGGTCTGTGGCATCGACCTTAAAAACGAGCCTGAAAAGGCCAAGGCGAAAATAGGGTTCATCCCGGACAGGCCGTTTTTGTACGAAAAACTGACCGGCATGGAATTTCTGCGCTTCATCGCGGATGTCTACGGCGTGGAGGAAAAGGACTTCCATGAAAAGGCCGGTGAAATGATGGAACGCTTCTCCCTTTCAGACTGGAAGGATGAACTCATAGAGTCGTATTCCCACGGCATGAAGCAGCGGTTGATCATGTCTGCCGCCATACTGCACGATCCCGATGTTTTTGTCGTGGACGAACCCATGGTCGGGCTCGATCCGGCCGGTATACGCATGGTAAAACAGCTGTTTCTGGATCTTGCCGCAACGGGAAAGACCCTGTTCGTATCGACCCACACCCTGGCAATCGCACAAGACATGTGCCACAAAATCGGCATCATACACAGGGGGCGCCTTGTGGCCCAAGGAAGCATAGACGATCTTAAGGTCGCCGCCGGCATGAGCGACGCTGACCTCGAGACCGCGTTTCTTGCAATCACAGCTAACGCTGAAAACATTTATAAAGCTAATCCCGGCACGGGAACCGGATAAGAACCATGCAAAACGTTTTGCTCCTTCTTTCACCACGCATACGCTCCTTTGCCAACAGGGCCAGAAATCCCCGAAAAGGAGGGCGGGCCCGCATAGTGCTATTTTCCACGCTCGGGGTTCTATTCTGGGCCGGCCTGTTCTGGGTAAGCCTGAAGCTGCTTTTTTACTTCGACAGCATCGAGGAGATCGGCGATATACTATCGGCCAAGCTGCTTTCCATGGTCCTTGTCATCTACTTTTCACTCCTTGTCTTTTCGAGCCTGCTTTCAGCCCTGTCAAAACTCTATCTGGCCAAAGACCTCATGCTTGTTCACTCCCTTCCCGTGCCACCCCACGAGATATTCACGGCAAGATGGCTCGAAACAACAATAGACAGCGCATGGATGATCATCCTCTATTCGCTCCCTGTGCTGATCTCATATGGCATAGTCTTCCAGGCTCCGGCATGGTATTATCCCTGGATTATGCTTGTCCTTGTCATGCTCTCTGCGTGTGCCTCCCTGGTGTCCTCGATGATCGTCATGATGGCCGTAATAGCGATGCCACCGGGCAGGATCAAGACCATCTTCGTCTTTTTGGGGCTTGTCCTGTTTCTCCTTTTATACGTGGCGTTCCGGCTCATAAAACCGGAACGGTTCGTCGATCCCGAGGCATTCCGGACAGTCCTTGTCTACCTGCAGTCAGTGAGCACACCCCAGTCGCTATGGCTCCCGTCCACGTGGGGCTTTGATACGCTCATGGCCGCATTGACCCGCAGATTGCAGCCGGCCCTTTTCAACATAGCTATACTTGCCACCGGCACCTGCTTCCTGTTCTGCATAGCCGTTATATGCGCGGATCTTGTCTACTTTCCGGGTATGTCGTCTTCGCAGACTTCGAGAAAAATCCTGATACGCACGGGAACAAAAAGACCTCTCGCCGCCATGTTCCTTTCCAGGCCCAAGGCGGCCTTCGTGGCAAAGGAGGTGAAATCATTTTTGAGGGACCAGACCCAGTGGTCCCAGGTCTTTTTGATCGGGGCGCTTGTCTTCATATATGTTTACAACTTCAAGGTCCTTCCATTGGAACGTGCGCCCATAAAAACCGTATACCTCCAGAACATACTGGCTTTCTTGAACATGGGGCTTGCAGCCTTCGTCCTTACCGCTGTTTGCGGCAGGTTCGCCTATCCGGCGGTGAGCCTCGAGGGCGATGCGTTCTGGCTTGTCAGGGCCGCTCCTGTTTCAATCAGCTCGGTTTTGTGGATTAAATTCTTTGTTTACGCAGTACCCATGCTTATTGTCACGGAAATACTTGTTATTTCCACGAACCTGCTGCTGAAAGTATCCCCATTGATGATGGCCATCTCCACCGCCACCATTTTTTTCTGCGTACCAGCGGTTGTGGCCCTGGCCATTGGACTTGGTGCAGCATACCCTGATTTCAACGCTGAAAACCCGGCCCAGGCGGTAACGAGCTTCGGCGGTCTCCTTTTCATGATCCTTTCCGCCTTATATGTCATCTTCATAATTTTAATGGAGGCTGAACCGGTATACCGTATATTTCTCGCACAGTTTTCAAACACTGACTTGCCCTTTTTCACACTTGCATGGGCGATTTTTGCCTTTTGCATCGTGATAACCACAAGTGTTGCCGTAACACTCAAATCCATGAGCTACGGTGCAAAAAGGCTGGAACAATGCGAATTCTGAAAATCCGCTGCTTGAAATAAAAATATTTACCATTGGAAATATACCCGAAATACGACAAGCTTTCAGCCGGCATACCAGAAGAGACCGCAATAGACCGGCTCGAACAGATGGTTCGCAAAAATCTCAAGGAATCCCAGGAGATATCCAGGCCTCTGGCGGCTGTGCTTTATACTGCACTGGATACAGGAGAGACGGATTACCGGACGGTTTCCAAAATTTCAGGAGATTCTGCGCAAAACATCATACTCGCCGCATGGGACTGGCGGCTACTGGTGCCTTGCAGGACATCCGGCTGTGCTGAATGGGACTACAGGGTCCTGTTGCCTTCTTTGGATGAACGCTTTGAAATGCCCAACTTTGCCCGCTACCTCGCCAAGTTGTGTGCTGCAACCGGTCGATTCGACCCGGACCAGGCGATCCTTGATCTTTTTCATGACATGGGCGAACCCGATTGGCAAAGGATTCCGGAAATAGCAAGGCGGCTTTCCAGCATGGCCATACACGGAATCGTCAATGGAAACCAGATCCGCGTGGCATGCCATATCGCCGGCCTCGAGAAAAAAACAGGCGCCCTGATAGCAGTCATGAAGGGTGCCGGCATCATAAGCCCAAGGCTGGCAAACAAACCCTGCCTGAACAAACAAAACAGCTCGCCCACCTACGAGATCCACCCCTGTATATCCGTATCCACGGATAAATAATGACGGCTTCGTAAAAACTCCGTCTGCTACGTTGCGCTTCGCCGGGAAGCGGCTCAACGTACTCTTAGCCCAAGTTTAACAGGTAGTTTTTAAAAAGCTGTAATATCAATCTGTTGCAT
>CAYVIE010000081.1:0-13063 GCA_964451355.1 uncultured Desulfobacteraceae bacterium | reverse complement strand
TCCGTCGGCTATTTTATCCAGAAAATCCCGTATCTTTTCAGGATGCCTGGAATCCGGCAGGCTCAAGGGGGTGGCCGTTCCGGCCTCGGGGTTATCCTCGAACCAGCGTTTGTCAATAAGCCATACCTCGGCTATGCGGTCTGTATAGTTGACATCCTGGTCAGGCCGGATCGCGCCCCGGGGATACTCGTATCGGGGCAGGGTATAGTGTTGTTCTGCGTCCGATCCCCTCAGGATCCAGGTCATATTCAGTATATCCTCGGCATTGAATGCGTTGTACGGGGTGGGGGATGAGGGGTTGAAGGCCGGGCTGTCTCCGGACTTATTCACACCGATGAGGATTCCTCCGAATCGGTTCATGGAGGCAGGCTTGTCTCCAACAATCGGTCCTTGAAGGGGAACGAGTCTTATGGTTTTGTCGCCTGTGAAATCGTAGACAAAACTTCTGGTGGAGTCGTCCCAGGCAGCCATGTCCGGTGAGAGGCGTACACGATAGGGGATATAGCCCCGTGCGCTGACTTCCAGATAATATACCTCAGATCCCTCGCGATCAAAGGCCTTCTCGTACTGGAAGTTGCCTGTTGCCGGGTCCATTGTCAGCCAGGGTGACCAGCCCCTGACAGCGCCGGTACGGTTGTAGATTCCTATCCTGGCGGTGGACACTGGCGCCCCGCTAAGGCTGTTCAGGACCCTGCCCCTGAGGGCCAGACCCTTGTCCATAATGATTTCAGCCAGGATAAAGGGGCGGGGATCGGATGCTGTGAGCGTATAGGTGACTGTCTGGTCAAATACATAGGTGGCATGATAAGGCTTTTTTGCATCGCTCAAGTCTATTGTATAGTCTCCGGTCCTGCCCTCAAGGGTTGTCGTGGTGGTGGCCGTAGTACCGTCTTTCAGGGTCACATGCACACCCTCGACAGGATCGTCCCCTTTCCGGCTGGCCGCATCCCAGGCTATGATGCGCAGGTCATAGGTCACTTGAGGCTGCGTGGTCTTGTTTGCTGTCGAGGCGTCCGGCCCGCCGATAAATATATCGACGTTCAAATCGCCGCCGTTGCTTTCATACTTGTACCATCCTCCCTGGTCGTAGCTGCTCAGGTCTGCATATGCTTCGTAGTGGCATGACGGAGTGGTTGATGCTGAGACAAACATGGAGCCGCCAGTGTAATCCATGCGAAGGATCTTGAACAGTTCATTGACCTCCCGGGTCACATAGCTGCCGATATGGGTCTGGGGATCTATCACCCATTCGTGGGCGGTAAAGCGGGCTTCACCGGTGGTGTGTTTGTATTTGCATGTGGCGTAAAAACCTCTGGTAAGGGGATATAAGGCGTTTGCGACCGGCTCGTTTTCCGGCATCATGCCAGGGCGGGGCATTTCTGCCACGGTAAAAGGTTGCAACGGAGCGCCTGTGAATTGATCCACCAGACCGTAATCCTGGGATTCCAGGCTGACCGTGTAGGTACCGGAATTCAGATCTTCAAATACAGCCTTATATCCCATGTATTCAGCGAGTTTATCAAGAAGGACACTCTTGTTGACCGGCCCGTTCAGGTTGACTTTGACCTTGTTGGCCAGCAGAATGTCGTATTCCCGTGTTATATACTCCAAGTCCCCGCTGCTGTTTTGCTGCAGTGAGACAAGCATGGCCAGTGCAGGATCAGTGCCGCGTCTAACCGTGTATTGCACATCGACCTTTGCCAATACGACCATCAGGGGAATAAAAATATTTCGGTCAGAGTTTACAGCCAAACCTCCGATTCCGCCCCTGCCATAGCTCGGACCTCCGTAGTGGCCGATGGCGCTGGCAGCGCTGTGCGGCCAGATCTGCCAGAAGGGCCAGCAAATGCTGTCGTCGGTTCCATCATCGAAGTATATTTCAAAAATATCGGGTGGGGTAGTGTACATCTCTTCATCAGGCAGGGCCATCCCATAGAGGCCGGGCAGCAGCACAACGCTGAAGGCCCCGTCCTCTCCGACCTGGATATCGAATTCACGCATGCCGGGAGGAAACAGGTCCTTTACATAGTCAGAGACACGGATTACCAGCTGGCAAGGTTTAGTGGTGCCCCTGGGGCTCCATTGGTCAGTCTTGTCGATACGATCCATGTCCAGCTCGTTGTCCTTGAAATAAACGACTCCGGACATCTGCACGGGCACCGGGGTCACAGTGATCCGTGCCGTGGTGTCCCGGTCATCTATGGTTTCGAAATAATCCGGCTCTCCGGTGAACCTGGCTGTGAAGCTGCTGGGTTTAATGGCATCACCGGTATCCTTGTCAATGGCCCTGATCTCCTTTTGATAGGTTATTGTACCTGCCCCGGCCACGCGGTAGGAACCGGGCAAGAGATGGTCAAAAGTTACCCTGGCTTCATTACTGTCCTGGTCAACGGCCAGGGGCAGGCTCCTGGAAATCCCTTCGGTGTTGGTGTCGTCAATCCCATTCAGGTGGATTTCCAAGCCGTTGAGGACTTCGGCTTTTTCATAGACAGACTCGGCGCT
This sequence comes from uncultured Desulfobacteraceae bacterium, assembly GCA_964451355.1. Lineage (GTDB taxonomy): Bacteria > Desulfobacterota > Desulfobacteria > Desulfobacterales > Desulfosalsimonadaceae > CAYVIE01. The sequence goes on along the minus strand of CAYVIE010000081.1, from coordinate 10,561 downwards.
CACGGTCAGGGTTGTGTTATGCATGGCCATGTGCAGGGTGACGCTCCTGGTCGATGGATCGTCATAGTCAAGCGTGTCTGCAGCAGTCGTAGTGATATACCGGGTTACGGGAGCATATCCCAGCTTGCGGGCAGTAATCCTCCAGTGCACTGCCGGCAGGTTTTGAAAGATAACCCTGCCCACCATGTCGTTGTTCCAGTCCGGAAAACGGGCCGGATCCCGGTATAGGCCGGTTGTGCCGGTTTCAGGGGGGATCAGGATCAGCTCATGATTATCCGGAGCCACTCCGGCAATTTCCACCCACACGCCCGAAAGCAAGGCGTCCGGGTTCTCACTTACCGGATCATATCCCATGACCCGGACTTCAAGTTGCTGGTAGTTCGGCTTGAGATAGATCATGACGTGTCCATGGCTTGCGATCCCTGGATAATCTGTCTCGTAGGTCTCCCAGCCGGGCCGGCCGCCCGGGCCATTGACAGCAAAATGGTAGTCTCCGGCGGGAAGGCCGGGAAAAAGGATGGTACCGCTGGCATCGGTTGTCCCTGTAATTTTTTCCACCAGGATGCCTGAACGTTTGATTTCAATAATCACGGGCACGCCGGATAGCAAATGGTTGGTCAATGCACCGGCCACCTGGACATAAATTTCGCAAAGCGCCTCGGCTCCGGGAGAAAGGGCAAAGGTTTCGTGCTTGCGCTCACCGTCGGCAATGGTCCAGGGATTCAGCACGGTTCCAGTATGGCCCGGATGGCTGACCTTCACTGCGTAACTGCCGGCAGACACGTCATCAAACCGGAAAAAACCAAAAGGGTCCGTGGTAACCGTGTACTCCGCCGAATCATCTGCCGGCAGCATATCCAGGCTTACCTCGGCATGCTCGATGGGCAGGTGACCGCTGGTATCTTCAACCACCCGGCCGCTGAACCTGCCGCCGGCCATGACCGGTGTGCCCTGCAATAACATCAGGATCGCGCAGATACTCAAAAAAGACCGTGTGCGCCGGGAATTGTTCCGGGCATGGATAAGAGCCCGCCGGATCGTATGGAGCGCAGACCTGCAACAGAAGTTATAAAACAGGAATGAACTCACCATGATATGCCTCCATCAGGATTTTTGCTTCCCTGGCAAACGGGTCTCTTAACCTTAAATGTTCCAATGTCCTGAAGTCGGATCAGGAAAGGTGAAAACACGGCAGACCCGTGCCTGAGCCAGGCGAATGAGCCTCCATTTGTGGCCCATCTTGCCGCCGAATCTGGCCGCGGGTCATGGATGAATAACAAGAGGTGTAAAACCGGCAGGCAAAAATGGTTCCGTAAGCGGAGCCCATCATCGCACTTATGGTGTAAGGTGTAATAACGTCATCTGAGTTGTTCAGAAACAACGGAAACCGATTCAGGTTGATACACCTAAGACTTTATTCTAATCTGATTAATTATCCATTATTGAAACAAAATGTCAAATTCACAGATTGTTGTCATTGTGAATCTTTGATGGACTCGTAAACAGGCATTGTATGGAGAGCCAACGCCGGATCAGGTTTGCGAATATTTGCCCGGCCCAATGATTAAAGGCAAAACGGAGACGATGAATGGTTATTTTCAAGCGGGACAAGCCCGAAGAAAAACCCGATGAGATCGACCTGGAGATCGAGGAACTCAGGAAAAGGGTGGCTGAATCCGGTATGCCGCAAAAGGCCCGCAAGGCCGCCCTGTCCGAGATAGATAAGATGGAGCGTTCCAGCCCGTCTTCGGCCGAGTATACCATTTCGCTCAATTATCTCGAATACCTTCTTGATCTTCCATGGAACCGTTATACATCAGACAACCTCGACATCAAGCGCGCGGAAAAGATCCTGGACCAGGAGCATTACGGGCTGAAAGAAGTAAAGGACAGGATACTCGAGTATCTGGCTGTCAGGATCATAAAGCAGTCGAGGAGATACAGGATCCTCGTGGTGGACGACGAGGTGAGGACCAGGAAAAACCTCGATCATGTGCTCACAAAAGAAGGTTACGAAGTCTATACCGCTGCCAACGGGGAACAGGCCCTTGATGTCCTGCACGAAAAACCTGTGGACCTGCTGGTGACCGATCTGAAAATGGATCGGATAGACGGAATGGAGCTTCTGCAGAGGGCAAGACAGGATGACCCCTCGGTGCAGGTGATCGTGATCACCGGTTATGCCACCGTACCCAGCGCCATAGAGGCGATGAAAAAAGGTACTTTTCATTACATTACAAAGCCTTTCAAGCTCGAGGAGATCCGTTCTTCGGTAAAGGCCGCTCTTGCGCCCAAGATGAAGCGCCTTGCAGCCAGGGGGCCGATCCTCTGCTTTTCCGGCCCGCCGGGCACAGGTAAGACCTCACTCGGGATGTCCATTGCAAAGAGCCTTGAAAAAAGGTTCATAAGGATTTCCCTGGCGGGCGTGAGGGACGAGGCCGAGATACGCGGACACAGGAAGTCCTATGCCGGGGCCATGCCGGGAAGAATAATCCAGGAGATACGCCGGGCCGATGCATGCAACCCGGTCTTCATGCTGGATGAGATCGACAAGCTCGGTGCTGACTTCAAGGGTGATCCGGCATCAGCTCTGCTCGAGGTGCTCGATCCCCAGCAGAATTCCCAGTTCGTGGATCATTATATTGATGTTCCTTTTGATCTTTCCTCTGTGATGTTCATAGCCACTGCCAACATCGTCGATCATATACCCGCTCCTTTGCGCGACCGGTTCGAAGTGATCCATCTTTCCGGTTACACTGACGAGGAAAAAGAGCAGATAGCAAAAAAATATCTGATCCCCCGGGCGATCCAGGATGCTGGTATCGATGAGAATCCCCCATTATTTGAAGACGGGGCTGTTGGCAAGATCATCAGGGAATACACCAGGGAAGCGGGTTTGAGGGAGCTTTCCCGGAGAATCGATGCGGTATGCAGGAAGATCGCGAGAAACAGGTTGGACACAGGCAAAAGTTCGCCTGTCAGGGTTTCTGCAGACATGATCGAGAGATTCCTTGGCCCGAGGAAGTACAGATTCGAGGTGGCGGATGCGAACGACCGGGTAGGGATTGCAACCGGGCTTGCCTGGGCTGAAAGCGGTGGTGCAATCGTTTTTATAGAAGCCACCAAGATGAAGGGGAAAAGCAACCTGATCCTGACCGGTTCCCTGGGGGACGTGATGAAGGAATCTGCCCAGGCCGCTTTGAGTTATATAAGAAGCAATGCCGCCCGCTTGGGGATAGACCCGGGATTTTTCGAAGAGATGGATCTCCATATTCATGTTCCTGCCGGAGCCATTCCCAAGGACGGTCCCTCAGCAGGGCTTGCCATTGGCGTGGCCCTTCTTTCGCTTCTCATGGATAAGCCGGCACGCCATGAGATCGCATACACCGGTGAGATCACGCTAAGCGGCCGGATCCTGCCTGTGGGCGGTGTTCGCGAAAAGATCCTTGCGGCCCTGCGTGCCGGGGTGAAGACCGTTGTTATCCCCAGGGAGAATGATGTAGATCTAAGAAATCTGCCCGGCTCCGTGGCAAAAGCCATAGAGATCCTGCCAGTTTCGCACTTTGATGAAATTACAGGCAGGGTTCTGGCTGGTTAGCGGGGTTGCACAAAACTGAAAGATGTTATATAAATATCTTTCTGATCGAGCAAAAGCAGGTTTGTGTGGCTGTCATCACTTTTGAAATTTATTTTTGAACGCCAGCTTTTCCCGAGGAGAAAACCATGAAATTTTCCCTTCTTTTGTTCACCCTATCTCAGGTGCTCAAGATTGCATCTCTATTCAACAAACCCTTTAAGAAATACATCTCCAACATGTCTGCAAAGATTCTGATCAAAACCGAAGACGGGCAGTATGCCAGGCTCTTTGTCTTTGACAAGGGTAAATTCTCTTCGGTTCCCGGGGATAGCAATGATTATGACGCGGCCCTTGTCTGGAAGGATCCTGACACTGCTTTTTCCGTCATGACCAGCAAGGATCCGGCTGCTTCATTTAATGCCGCTGCACAGGGCAAGCTCAAGGTTTACGGCATGAGTGTCTATGCCCAGTGGTTCGAGGATGCTGTGGGGCTTGTCATGTAGGCGGATTCGCTTCTGATTTTTTTCGCAATTTACCGGGTTTCATGATTCATGTGAGTTCTGGTCATTTCCGGTTGGCATGTCCATGCGGGTACAAGTCAACCGGTTTGAGTTCTGATGGAGATAACCCATAGACAGGGAGGATAAAATGGGCAAGATCCACGGCGGTCACCTGGCGGCAAAGTATATGAAGGAGATACAGCAGGTAAGAATGGTCTTTACCATATCCGGAGGTCATATAGAAAATATTCTCGACGGCCTGAATATCTATGGCATCAGGACCATAGATGTGCGCCACGAACAGGCCGCAGCCATGATGGCCCATGCGTGGTCCATCTATACGGGCGAGCCCGGAGTCTGCCTGGTCACCGCAGGTCCCGGCTTCACAAACGCCCTTACGGGTATTGTCAATGCTTACCTGGATAACGCCCCCATGGTGGTCCTGTGCGGCAGGCATCCCTTGCGGGATGATCTGAAGGGGGCCCTCCAGGAGATGAACCAGATAGACATGGTAAAGCCGGTCACAAAGTGGTGCGCCACCTGTTATGATATCAAGAGGATACCTGAATATCTTTCCATAGCTTTCAGGCAGGCCACCTGTGGCAGGCCGGGACCAGTTTTTCTGGAGCTGCCCCCTGACATCCTCTTTATCCAGACCGAAGAGGACGAGGTGGTCATGCCGCCCAGAAAGGTTCACAAGACCTCGGTCTGCCCTGACGAGTCTGAGTATGACAAGGCAGCCCGGATCATCGATTCCGCCAGGCAGCCGATCTTTATCGGCGGAAGCGGCGTGGGGATGAGCAACTGCAAGGAAGAGCTTGCCGACTTCATAGAAACTTCGGGGATGCCCTTTGCGCTTCTCAACAACGGCCGTGGAGTCCTGCCCGACGATCATCCCCTGTGTATCAACGATGGCGGCTTTACCGGCGTCATGACAGGACTGCCCCAGGCCGATGTGGTGGTGCTGGCCGGAATCCGGCTGAACTGGGTTATGCAGGCCACCAAGCTTTTTCCCCAGGCCAGGGTCGTGCGCATAGACATCGCTGAACATGAGATCGACAGGAACAGGCCTTCTGATGTCGGTCTTGTGGGGGACTGCAAACAGGTCCTTGCAGCCCTTACTCCCAGGATAAAAAAACAGGATCATTCCGAGTGGTTGGAAAGGCTTAGAAACGCATACAAGGCTTTTATCGTGACAGAGTTGGAAAAGCGCGAAACTCCATCGGATCCGATCCATCCGGTCCGCCTGGTGGCAAAAATCATGGAGGCTTTCGGCACCGACGCCTATTACGTGGCAGACGGTGGAGATACTAGCTATTATGGGCTTGCAGGATTTCTTTCATCCCACAAGGCTGGCGTGCTGATAACCGCGGGGGGACAGCTGGGCTGTCTTGGTACCGGCATTCCATTTGCAATCGCAGCCAAGCTGGCCCATCCGGACAAGCCGGTTGTGGTCCTGAACGGTGACGGATCCTTTGGTTTCAACAGCATGGAATTTGACACGGCCGTGCGGCACAACATCCCGATTATTTGCGTGGTCAACAATGACTGCGCCTGGGGTATGATCAAGCATTCCCAGGAGATGAGCCTCGGCCCTGACAGGTGTACCTGCGCCGAGCTGGGACTGCGCCACTACGAAAAGATGGTCGAAGGCCTCGGCGGCCACGGCGAATTCGTGACAAAAGACGAAGAGATCGTTCCGGCTCTGAAGCGGGCCCTTGAATCAGGAAAGCCCGCGTGTGTGAACGTGGTGACGGACCCGAACGTGACCAGCCCGGCAACCGTGATGTTCTACCAGGGGTTCAATTTCTGACAAAATACGCTTGATGATCTCGTAAACTTTCATGATTCGCAGTAATCACCCCCGGGCATGAAAACATGGCTGTTTTCTTCCCGGACGTGGAGGTTTTTTCACGGTAAAGCCGAAATCTTGATACTGAAAAAAATGATTCAACCCTGTTGAAGATACGTGCGGCGGCTTCGTGAAAAGCTCAGTATGCAAGTGGCGTCGCGAGCCGTGAAAGGCGAGGCGTACTAAAATAAGGCAGGCCGCTTTCCGGCGATGCGCAACACAGCAGACGGACTTTTTTGCAAAGCCGTCATGCCTGAACGAATATGGAGGTGATGACCCATGAAGGCGTTGGTAACGGGCGCGGGCGGTTTTATAGGGTCCCACATTGCGTCTGCTCTTCTGGAGCGCGGTTACAAGGTAAGGGGGCTCTTTTATTTTGGCGAGGATACGCGGGGGCTTGAGAAAAAAGGGATCGAGGCGGTTTTCGGCGATCTTACGGATCCAGGCACCATCGGAGGCGTAGCCGATGGTATTGACATCGTCTTTCATCTGGCCACACGGACCCTTGACTGGGGGACCAAAAAGCAGTTTGAATCCATTATGGTAGGAGGGACGGCCAACCTGCTTGCCGAGTGCAAGGGAAAAACCGGCAGGTTTGTCTATTTTTCGTCAGTAGCCGCAATGGGGCTCGGCAGGGATCTTGCCGGTGTGAACGAGGATGAGAAGCGAATAACCTGTGGAATCCCTTATTGTGACACAAAGATCGATGCCGAGGACCTTGTATCTGATTTCTGCTCCAGCAACGACATGGAATATACCATTGTCCGGCCCAGCAACGTCACGGGCCCGGGCAGCGTCTGGGTGACCGAGGTCATCGACGCCTTTTTGAGGGGGCCGGTGCCGCTGATAAACGGGGGAAGGGCTCCGGGCGCGTTTATCTACGTGGAAAATCTCGTTGATGGTGCAATAGCTGCAGCCGAGTCTCCCAAGGCTTCCGGCCGTACTTATTTTTTCAGAGACGACTACGACATCACGTGGAAGGAATACTTAAAAAGGCTAGGGGCACTCGTGGGCAAACATCCTGGCCCTTCCATACCGTTTGGGCTGGCGTGGCGCCTGGGCAGCCTCTGCGAGACAATATTCACCCCCCTTGGTATCCGTCCGCCCGTAACCAGGCTTGCCGCCGGGGTGATGGGCAAGGATCTTTCTGTTGACTGCATCAGGGCAAAAACAGAGTTGGGCTACAAAACCAAAGTCAGCCAGGAGAGCGCCATGCAGACCATCGAGAACTGGGTCGTAAGTGTTTACCTGCCATCAAAGGAGTTCAAATGATATTATTTGATGACCTGCTTGCGAAAAATGATTTAAGGAGCGCGGTCGATGCGCTCGCATCCGGTTTCAGAAAGGAGCACGGCTTCCCGCCCATACACCAGTTGGGAATCGTTGTGCCGGACGTTGTGGAGGCATCCGTAAAGATGGAAGAAAAGGGGATCGGCCCCTTTTTCATAGCCTCGGGCGCACCTGTGCTCTGGCGCGAGCGCGGGGTGGAAAAGAAGGTTTCAGGCAGGATGGGGCTTGCCTATTACAACGGCCTTGAAATCGAGCTGCTGGAACCCCTGGAAGGATCTGATTTTTATACCCGGAGCCTGTCTGCCGACGGCAGGCCGGTGCTGCAGCACCTGGGGTTTCTAGTGGCAGACGTTGATGCAAGGGCAAATGATCTGGAAAGGAAAGGCTGCGGCATATACGTTCGGGGCGTGCTCAAGTCAGGCCCCATGAAGACTGATTTCGCCTATATGGAGCCTGTGAAACCAGAAGGGATCATCCTGGAGTTCATCTGCTGGCGATTTCTGGGCATGCGCTTTTCCCCGCCACCGCCTGTTATCCATGCCCTCGGGCGCATCGAAAAGTGGAGCGGCAGGAGGTGTATCAAGATGTGATGCTATTTGAATATGTATGGCTGCTATTCCCATAAAGAGCAAGGGCGGGATTTGTTCCCGCCCTTTTTAAATTTTGTTGTCCTGTGTTCCCTTGATGACGAAGTGTTACGGTTCTCCCTCCCACTCATCCACAACCTGTTGTGGCTCATTGAGCTGTTGGGTTCCAGTTTCCTCCCCTGTCATGGCTTCCTCGTTTAGCTGTTCCACAAGGCGGACAAGGACGTCGTGAATAGAGGCCAGGTCATTGATGGCTTTGGATGCCTGCCGGCGCAGTTTTAGTTTCTGTTGCGGATCAAGGTCATGGATAATCTCAGGATCCAACAGTACCTCCGGCGCTTCGGCTCTTTTGCTCCAGCGATTCACGCGCCTTACATACCTTATCACCTGCGTAAATGGTGCTGTACCGGTCTGATCTTCTATTGCCATGCTTTCCAGGGCCTGCTGGACACGGGATTTGAGCTCGCGGATGCTCCATGAGGACTCGATACAGGCCCGTGCAAGGTCGAGCTTTTCTTTATTGTTTGGAAGCCTTAGCAGTTCCACCTTGTGGCTGTATTTAAGAAGGTCGGTCTCGATCTCTTCCTGTACCAGGAACCTTTCCTGGGCCGCTACCTTCACCATGTTGATTATTGTGGAATAGGATACAGCCAGGTCCTGGTGCCTGCATAACTGCAAAAAGCTTGAAGGTCTTTGCCTGTTTTTCGATAACACAAGGTCCAAGTCATTATTGAAGAATTTTTCGAGGATATAATTTCCGATTTCAATGGATCCCTTGTATACATAATCCGAGATGCGCTCATTTATAAAAGAGACAGCCTCTTCGATTTCTGCTGTAGTGAGTTGAACTTCACCAGGTATTGCCTGCATTTATCTTTCCTTTCCCAGGAGCAAATTAATCAACGGAGTCATATTGAATTTAATTCGGTTTTGAATTTAATTCAGTTTTAAAATCGATATTAACAGACGTCTGTTAATATCGATTTTGTTTTTGAATAAGATTCAATATTTAATGTATCGCCCGGGCGCCTGGATGGTATCAGTACTTGATCTGCCATACCACCTGGAATTTCTCATCATCGCCAAGATCGTTTCCAGGGACAGGCAGATTTCCCTTGCCTCCTGAATCCTGGCCATAATCGGTTGTTTCATACGAGCACAACAGCATGTTGCCCTTGTATATTTCATAGGATACGCCCGCGATTATCATGGTGTAATCGGTATCATTCGCTATGGCGTCATCCTTGTCAATGTCGACATTATCGTACCTGCCGAAGATGGAGACCCTTTCGCCGAATACCGGAAGCCTTATATCCGCAAAAAGGGAATACCCTTCGGTATCAAGCGGGTCGCCTGCTGCATCGACCCAGGTTCCCTTCATGTTGCCTTTTGTTTTTATGTACTGGGCCGTTGCCACCAGAGCTGGATGCTGGAAACTCAGCATCCCGATATTCACCCTGTAGTCTGGATAATCGCCCGATGCGGCTGATTTTTCATTCCCTTCGCCATCAAGGCCGAAATATGAGAACTGGAGGCCGGGAATGATATCCGGGAAGGGGCGAAGCGTGATCCTGCCTTCAATGACCTTGTTGTTGTTCTCTTCGGTTCCGTGATAGCCGGGACCATTGTAAACTCCCACATGCCACGTGCCGTAGCGGCCGTCATAGTGGTGATTGCCGGTCTTTTCTTCCGCATGGCCTAATTTACCGCCAAAATCACCGCGTATGCTTATTCCGGTATCCGCCGAGTTGAATACACCCGCCCTTTCTATGGCCATTGTCCCCTGGCAGCGATAAGGGTTTATATGTTCCTCAAAATCGAGCCATGGGATATGACCGAGCCCGATTTCGGCTTTCATGCTCGTAAGGAACCCGAGATCTGCCGGCCTCAGCTCGGCGTAAAGATATTTCAGGCGCTCGTTGTAATCGCCGTTGTCCTCCTTGTGGATATCTATGGTGGTTCTGGCGGAAAGCCATGGCTGGATTTTTTTCTTTATGGTCAGATAGCCGCGGGTAAGGCGGAATTCATTGTAGACATCTTGATCCCCTCCAGGCGCCCCGGTTTTGCCGTTTGAGTAATCTATGTAAGCAAGGGTGCCTATGGACAGGCCCTTGAGGGCTTTTGGTATGGTTATCGTGATAGTTTCTTCTTCACTGGCAGAAACATTCAGCACGGTCAGAATCAACATCGCAACAGATAAGACAAAGATCTTTTTCAGCATTGCACACTCCCTTGTTTATGGTTGAATTCATCAAACCGGCAAGTTGCATTGCCGGAGAATAGTATCACCGCCTGTTTCCCATGCGCCGCGCCACATAAACCATACCTTTGTTACATTCATGTGAAGACAGTTTTACATTTTCAGAAAAATTCATCTCGACAACATCGATGGATTTTACCGTGAAAACTCCTCCAAGTCCGGAGAGACAGAAAACCCTGTTTTCATGTACGGGGGTGATTGCTGCTAATCGTGAAAGTTTATGGAGCCGTCAGTTATGTAAGCAACTATTTAATGGTGTTTAATTAATAAGCAGTACATCATAAATTTTTATAAAAAATCTCATTCCGGGAAAAGCTTGTTTTGGGGAAGGCAAATTATTTCGTACCGTGCAATTTAGTTATAAATATTTAAGCACATATCTTTAGACTTGTCTGGATGGCAGGCTTGTCTGGATGGCCAGACAGACTCTGTGTGTTTATACCATCGCGCCGGTATAACCTGCATTCTGCAAACGGGCGGGGATAAACCCCGCCC
>CAYVIE010000080.1:0-13090 GCA_964451355.1 uncultured Desulfobacteraceae bacterium | reverse complement strand
AAAGGGTCTTATAAGTATAGAAAGAGGTCGCGCATACTACCTACAAGCATTTGATAATATAAAGTCTCCATCGACTGCATCGAGTATTTTTGAGAAATCTAAATCGGAGTTTCAATCTGGGTTTAATGATATTTCTAGTTCTAATATCGAAAACAAAGATACGGTATATCCGACGTTTGAACGCATGTTAGATAATGTGATGTATTGTGAAGCTCGATATCGATACATTTCAAATAAAATTAAATCACTTGATAACGATAATTTTCAAAAACGTTTATTTCTAAATAAATTTAAAGAGTTGTATAGTGATTCGAGCTGCCCTATTTATGTGAGAGCATGGGCGGTAACTGATTCAATTTCATCTAAAACTGATAAAAGGGCATTTTCAAAGAGGTTGAGAGATGCATATCAATACGTTAGTCAAAGCAAAAATACAGAAGAAATAATATATATAACTAGTGCGCTGGCATTGGCAGAGTTTTCATTGGGAAATTATAGAAAATCTCTAAAACTGTTCAATCAGCTTGATAAAAAACGTATAAAAGAGAACGAGAAATATATTTATAATTCGGATGTCATGATATCCATCATAGAGCATTATAAAAATTTAGTTAAAGCGGCTATAGAAAGAGAAAATTGCATTGAATATTGGAGTAGTAACAAATCATCCAAAAGAGATGAAAAAGTACTGGTTAACGTCGTGGATTCATACAATGAGTTGCATGATCTAGTTATTAAGGGAATAAGGGAAACAACACCGGTATACGAAACTCTTCCTTACTCAAAAGAAAAAATAGTGGTGGAGTACAATGTGTCACCTTTGCTGTTTAAGGTGCAAATTGCATCCGAAAGGCTAATGGTCAAAATTAAAAATATTAACGCAAAAAAATATCCAGTGTTTTCTTCAAATATGATGGAGAGTGTCTCATTTTTACAAAAATCTGTCGATTATAGGATAAGGGGTTACTATCTCAAAAAAAAAGACTACAGAGGCGAATGGGAAAAAGCAGATGCTTATATGGATGAGTCACGCAGTTTATATTCTGAAGCATTGCAAAGTGCGATAGAAAAAATAAAGGGCAGCAAAAACTCCACATGTATAGTGGATGACTGGAAACGGTATATAAAAGCCGTATCTGAAATGGGTATGTAGTATGAATAGGATAATTGCATAACAATCGCATGCACTCGGACAAAATAAAGCCGCTTCGCTACGCAGCTTTATTTTGCAGGTGATGCGAGCCCCGTTCGCCACGACCGCAGGCGGTCGTGGCGAACGGGGCTCGCGACATTCCCGCGTGTCTACCCGCCCGCGGCGGCATCATTTTCCGCAATACTACCTCCTTACGTTCCTGTGGATATCGCATGAGCCTTCCTCCTTTCGCCCCTTCTATAATCTTTTTTACTCATGCGACAACTACCTTGACAAACAGCGCATACGCGGTGTTTGTCATTTGCTTTGCTTCCTTGTGGTCTTTTGGTTTTCATGCCCGCTCCAATCGTTCTTGGACGTATGCGGTGATATCATCTTGAGAAAGCTTTCCGGAATACAGGTCATAGAGTTTTTGCTCTAGTTCTAAAACTCGGTCGTAGAGCCGGTCTTTCTCGGATTCGAGTTGTTCGATTTTCGCTAGCAGCCGTTTCGTGTCGGTGGCATCCGTCTTGGGGTCTGCTGAGTTGTCAGATCGGCCGCCGTTTAACCAGGCGGTCCTTTTGGCCGCGGATTCGGGTGTTGCGTGATCGCTTTCCGGGCGCCACGTTCCATCCGGGGAATAGTGGCCCACGGTCCAGAGCCTCGGTTCGGATTGAATGTAGACAAACATTTTTTCCTCTTATAGGTCTTGGATGATATCGGCGGGATCTCCGAACATGCGGATGTAGTTATGGCGGAAATTAGCCAGGGCGTCCTTCAGGATTTGGTGCGCCCGGGCCTTTGTAACTCCGAGATGGCGGCCAATCTCTTCCAGGGTCATATGGTATGCGGACTCTGTGTCTCCTGCCAGAAGGCCGGCTATCCGCCGGGTCTCGGATCGCTGTCTGTTGATACATTCCTGGTGGCGCAGTCTGGTTCTTCCGCGGCCTTTTTGCTCCACCGGCTTTCCGCAATAACTGCAAATAACCATCTTTCGCCCTCCTGTTTTTGCGGTTAGTTGGAATCGCCTATGAGGCATATTTCCACCGGAACCGAGATCACCCTGGCCTGGGTTGACGCGATGTATGCGCGGGTGTGTTCGGCTCCGGGAAGACGAGCGAGTATATCTCTCAGGTTGAGGTTGCGCCATCGGCTGCGGCCCAGCAGCCGGGAGGTCACTGTTTCCGGATGGATCATGATTCGGTCGTTTTTTCTTCTTATTCCGTATGCCTGGAGCACCTTGTCGGTGGTCTCGTCGGCGTATGGATCGGAAAGGAGCTGCGCTACCGTCCTGTCGGTATAAATCGGCTTGTCCGATCCAAAGGCTTCCTGCGGCTCCGACATCAATGGGAGTTTGATTTTGGCTAGCATGATGTCGAGCAGGGCGGCCTGCTCGTCTTCCTCCATGCCGCCGTCCGACTCCTTCTCCCATTCAGTGATGTATTGGGATACCTGACTGGCGAGGAAGGCGGGCGGGTTGTCGGTTATCACGGCCATCATGGAGAGGGGCACTGCGATGGACTCCACCCATCGGTTGTCGTAGCCAGGGATGCGTCCCATTTCCCTTACGGCCCTTTTGGCATTGCCCACAGCCCACAAGGCATAGGCGATGCTTTTGATCTGCAGCTCGGCGCATCTCGACGCCGAGGGGATCGAGGGATCCACGTCATGCCGTTTGGCGGTGTTGACTATCAGGTAACGGAACTTTTCGGCGGCCCTGACAAGACCGGTCTCGATGGAGCAGATCAGAGCCGAAAACTTGATCTGGTAAGAGATTGCGCCCTGCTGCCCAACGGTCCCCTTGCGCGCCACGCCGCCACGTCCCGCGGAGCGCAGCATCTCGATGATCTTGTCACGGGCTTCGGACTTCTCGAACTCATCGATGATGGTGACCCAGGAATGGTGCTGAATCGACTGGCGCAGGCCCGCCTCGGTGAGACCGTTCCCCTCGGAGCGCAGAACCAGGCCGCCGCCGATGGCCTCCAGAAGAAGGGTGAGCAGGGTTTTACCCGATCCCTGTGAGCCGGAAATCCACATATGCGGCCGCCAGTCCCAGATCATTTGCACGATCTGGGCCAGGAAAAAGCCGGTGACCAGAATCACGTCCATGGAGCCGGCGAATTCCCACTGATTAATGAGGTTCGCAAGCTCATCGAATATTGCCTCGGCCTTTAGCTTGTCCATGGCGAGCGTCATTTCAGCCACGGCCTTCATGTCGGTCCATTGGCCGCCAGGCTTCCAGTCTATTAGGCGGCGCTCGATCAGAGGGTGATCGTGGGGTGCGAAACCGCGGCCGTCATAAACATATGCCTCGGAGCCATTGACCACGAGCAGTCGTCCCGATTTCAGGGCATGAACACCCTGGCCTATCATGTGGAGGTCACCGAGCTGGCGGGCCGCGGCCTCGACGATGAGATGTTTCTTCAGGGCCTTGAAGGGGATCTTGTCCGGCCGGACGGTTCTCGATACATTATCCGCCACTTCACGTCCGCCTATCTGGCAAAGCTTGTCCAAGGTCAATGATGGGATATCCACGAAATAAGTCTTGCGGTTTGTGATCGACCAGAAGGCTATCGATTCATCCGCAAGCTCCCCCAAGACTTCAAAGGATTTGAAAGCATACCAGGGTCCGCTATGCCCGTTAGAATCTTCGGTCGCCGAGACAGTCGTTGCTTTGCGTGCGAGCTCCGCCACGATGCGTTCGGGGTCGTTTGCCGCGCGCAAGATCTCATCTATGTCAGTTTCATATCCGGCTGCGGCCAGATCCACGGCAAACGCCCGGCCCCCTGCGCCAGCGATGGCGGCCCCGAAACGCTGGGTGTATTTTTTGCCGGCCGCATCAGGATCGAAACAAAGATAAAAGAGGCGTTCTTTGTTTTCGGCCACCAGGTTCTGCAAGTAGACTTCCACGGCAGAAGGATTGAAATTGCCGATGGTGGCGATGGCGCGGACACCCCCGCGGGACTCAAGGGTGATCCGGTCGTTTTCGCCTTCAACGATCCACAGGGGATCTCCTGTTGATGTCGAATCCATGCCGTAGCAGATCCATTCTGGATCAGCCGCGGCTTTTTTGGGCTGGTATTTGATCTGTTTGGCCGGGTCCTTGATGGTGAAAAACAAAACATCGCCGTCCGGTGCGAAATGGGGATAGATAAAGACATTTTCCGGAAGGTAGTGGGAAAAACCCCTGCCGGATTTGCGGACCACGGATGCTGCGAGAAGTTCGTCGAAGCTGAACCCGGCATCTCGGGCTGCCTTGATGTAGCCTTTTTTGATGAGACCGATTTTATATTTTTCTATGGTCTTTGTTGTATGGCCCCTGACTTGCGCCTGGTATGTTAGCATATTGTGATCTTCCATAAGGCGCTTGTGGAACCAGTCGGCCAGAAAACCGCGAAGACGGCGCAGGCGCTGGGTGTCTGCCTTATCTTTTTGTGTTGTATCGGACGGCTTGGGTATCGGGTTGTTTTGGGCCGGATCAGTTTTGTATTTCGGTTGCTGGGTGTGTTTTTTTTGCGGTGTGGCGCCCTGGGGCGGTCATTGTTTTGCGAGCGCCTCACCGCCGGCAGATCGATGTTGAGCCCGAACATTCCTATTAAGGCCTTAGCCGCGTCAAGATTGGATGCGTGTGATTTGAGTATGCGTTCGAGGATTATTACATCGCCGGCAGTATCACAGGCCGCAGAAAAGCACTTGAAAAGCATGCCGGAAGCGTCAATGGTAAAGCAATCCTTATGGCCGCAGATGGGACAGGGGTTCACCCGTATGGTTCCCGTGCCCATTTTCTTTATGTGAGCTGATGGCGTGAGCGCCTCTATATAGCGTGGTATTGGTACGCTTTTTTTGATTTCTTCGAATATGTTTTCAGACCACGCCATCTATCTTCTCCATATTATTTAAGCAGACTGACGAATCTGGGATATGACGGCCGTAATGGGTGCGCCCAAGAGGTTAACAGGTCAAGGGATTGGGAAGAGAGTTTGAAAAAATCGATTTCGTGATATATTTTTAGTACAAATGTCATAAATTTTTTGTTCCTTTGTTTTAATTTTTGTTAAATTTTTTTTAATTTTAGGTTTATAATTTTGTCAGCATGTCGTTATCGGGCAAAATCCGCGCGTAGATGCACTTCATGGATTCTTCGACACAGGCCCGGAAACTTTCATCCTGATCCCGGACGCCATCGTTGTAACAGAAAGGGTTATTTTTGATTGTATGAAAGAAAATTCTGCGATAATAGGCGGCGGCGTGGTTGCGAAGGATGAAGGTCATTCCGCGGGCCTCGTCAAAATATCCGAGCGCAAAGGTGTAGGCAGCAACATCCGCTGCTGTGCGATCGGCAATCACGATGTCATAGGCATTGGCTGCCTCTATTTCCGCAGCGAGTTGAACCGCAAAGATCCATACCTGGGCATGGCGCGACGCCCCCCTGTTGATAGGCAATGGGCATTCCCTGGCGGTTTCATTAAGCAGAATTATTTTCTTTGTCGGATTAGCCAGCTTTTGTTCGCCAGCATAACGGTAGGCCGCCGTGGTCTTGCCCGTGCCGTGGGCACCGGAAAAGCCAATGATATTACGCCTGCTCATTTCCGGTGGGTCTCCCTCATTACGATTAAATGCTTGTCTGTGGTACAACTTTCTTTGTTTATGGAGTTGAGCCATTCATCCAGGACCGCAACGTGGTATCGCCGTGAAGTTTTGGAGCCTGCATGAGGGCAGGGCAGGGTTTTGTTTAGTTTATTAAAGGTAGGAATGGAAATTTTGCAGTATGCTGCGGCTTCCTTGAGAGTCAACCACGGTGATTCTATAATCACCTCGATCTGGGTGCCGTCAGAAAGCTTTATTGTTTTCATGTTCTGATTCCGTGAAGTTTATGATTAATGGATGCGTCAACAGGATAACGGCTATATTCGGGGCGTTGTTTGCGGCCGCCCAGGCCAAAAGGGCTGTCCGCAGAATGATGCGAAACCCAATGCGAGCCAAAGCTATTATCGTGTCCTGCGGCATAGGGACGGTTGATTGTTTTTTATTGGTTAGTGCCATGATGCATTAAATATGCTTATAATTTTATTGATGTTTATTGATTTTAACCGAGTAACAAAAATTTTAGTTAATGTAAAGACAATTTGCCTAAAATTTTTGTCATTAGACTGGGGGACACATGAAAACACCGCATAAAAATAAATTACCGGAGTTTGGAAAGAGGGTTGCGAAGGCCAGGAAAGCTCTGGGTATTTCTCAGGAAGAGCTGGCAAAAAAAGTTGGAATAAGCAGAAGCGCGGTTGGATTTTGTGAGGCCGGAGGCTTGCCGTCCGGTAATATTATAATGAAATTGGCGGATATTTTGGGAGTGTCTATAGATTATTTATTAAAGGGTGAGAACAAAACCGAAAAAAATGATAACAGAATCATTGGGAATGGCTTTGAGATATACATGATTCCAGTTTGTAGACCAATGCTTGATCCACAAGGTAATTTCGAGCCTATTTTGCAAAATGGTGTGCCATTGAAATATCCTATTGATGTTCGAGTAATTAAGTCGCTTGGCAGCAAAATTGAACAAATAATAATAATCTTGTCAGATGGCGACGATATGGCGCCAGTGATCCGGCCTGGGGATCTTGTTTTAATTAATCTTGCTGAAAAAAAAATAATCTCCGGAGCCATATATTTATTAAAGATTTGTGATATATTAGCTTTTAGGCGCTTGGAGCCTTTGCCTGATAGGAAATGTAGAGTGATGGCGGAGAATGAAAAATATAAAGGATATATTGAGAATACGGCATCAATAGATATAATAGGACGGGTAACTTATATTATTCAGCAACTTACTTATGACCGTGGTTTCCTGAGAACGTAATCCATAGGTTCAGTCTATATTCTTTTGTTGTTGTTATCATTCCTCAGTTTAAGCCCTTCCCCAAGCTAAACTGTTCTTGAATTTACTGTTTTCTAAAAGAGATTGATGTCTTATATAAACTATATAAAGAAATTATAGTTTCTTAGTGATTGTGTCTGCAATTTTAAAAGGCTTTCTTTATCCACAAAATCAAGGGTTCAGCAAATACTCTCCTTAAATAGCGTTTCATTTTGAAACACTAATAATGAAAAATAAACCAAAATTAGTTTTTATTCATTCTCACACTCGAAAATTTTTTCGTCAGTCGGCGTTTAACAGTATAAAATGACCAGTCGGTCACCGGATAACTCGAAAAATTTTTTGTCAGTCACCCCGACTGACTTAAAAAAAAGAGGTCAGTCAGGGCGACCAACAAAAAAAATAAGGAGTTTTATCCCATTAACTTAAATTGAACATTGTTTTTTTAACTAATTTTTATATAGGAATATAAAGTAATTTTTTGATAATATATTGTTGTATAAAATTAGATAAAGGCGGAAACGAAAGAACGAGAAACAATCACGGAGGGCGCTCATGGCAGACGATGTTGTCTGCGCAATCTATTGCCGTGTCTCGACCGGGCGGCAAAAAGAAAAGCACACCATAGCCAGCCAGAAACGCATCTTGCCAGCCATGGCCAGGGACCGGGGCTGGAAAATATATCGGATGTATGTTGACGACGGGATCAGCGGCGAAGTCCTTTCGGCCATGCCGGCGTTGCGCGAGCTTCTTTTTGATGCGGAGCGCGGACGGTTCTCAAAGATCCTCGTCATTGACATCGACCGTGTCACCCGGTTCCGTCGTGAGTCCGAACGGGCGATGATCATCGATATCTGCCTTGAAAATGATATTGAGATTGTAACTCCTGACGGCATCTATGACCTGACCGATAGAAACGGACGCCTGCAGTTTGCTATAAAAGGAACCGTGGCCCTATACGAGAAGGAGACCATCAGGGAAAGATGCCTGCGCGGTATATCAGAAAAGAGACGAGCGGGTAAATGGCTTGGAGGTACGCCGCCGGCGGGATATAGATACGACCGGGAAAAGCGTCGCCTTGTTGAACAAACAGGGGGTGGAGCTAAGGCGATCAAAAAGATCATGGAGTTGGCAAAGAGTCATTCAGCCAGGGAAACAGCAAGAATGATGGGAGGCGCGTATTCCCCCAGGATGATTCGGCGGATGCTTGAAGATCACAGACTCCTGTTTTACGCGGGATTCATGCAGGCGAGGGAGGGGCGGGAAATCGACGCCATCGGCGGAATAGGCGAGAGCATAAACAATACAAACGGCCAGATTATCGACCTGGAAAGGTTGTCCGGAAATCCGGGTGATACTGCCCGAGGCGGTGTCGCCAAGATCGAGGACATTAATAAAATTCCTCCCGGAACCCTCGCGCGGTTTTCCGAATTCGGGATCGTTATCAGAGGTGAATGGCCACCTCTCATCGGCATAAATGATATTCTTGAAATCAAGGCTGCCAAGGCTGAACGGTGCGCCAGAGGGCAGCATGTGAGCACCAGGCCAGCGTATCTGCTGACCGGTCTTGGTATCCTTCGATGCGGTTACTGCGGTCGGTCGGTCAAGGCTTGGGTGGATCGACGGGTCCGGAAAGACGGGTCGATCTATGAAAGGGCTTATTACAGATGTACATCAATTCAGTTAGTTGAGCGCAAGCGCCGATGTTGTGGCGTTATGATTGAAGCATCCCTATTAGAAGACAAGATCTGGAACAATATCTGCAACACCATCGGCAAGCCGGAATGCATACAGGTTACATGGGACACCTATCAGAGGTTCCATGATTCTGTTTCCAAGGAAACAAAAGCTGCCCAAGCGCGGCTGATCGAGGTTAAGAAAAAACAACGCCGATTGGCAGCGGCTATTGCTCATGGGATCGTCGAAATGCAAGATGCAGTCGATGTCGCCGAAAAGTTGAGACAGGAGGCGGAGGCAGCCCAGGAGGATTTGCGGCGGCTCATGCGGGAAGATAGCGGGGGTCTTGACCTGGACTGGCTCCAGGAGATAGCTGCTGCGGCCACGTACGCAATACACATGGAAGACAAGCGTATGGTTATAGCCGAGGTTATCGAGGAGATCAGGGTATACCTGGGTAAAGGCCGAGGCGATCTGCGGATAACCTATAAATTCCCGGTCCAGCCTGACGGCAGCCGGACAAGAAGGGTGAGGTGGTAAAAAGTTTAGGTAGGGAGGGCAAGGGTATGAAAAAAGGATTATTCACATTAGTGATATTATTAATGTTGGTTGTTCCTTGTTTCGCAGGCCTGAAAATAGGCCTTGTTGCTTGTTATCTTTTTAATGGGAATGCAAATGATGAAAGTGGCAATAATTATGATGGAATAGTACAAGACGCAATTTTAACACAGGATAGGTTTGGTAATTTAAATTGTGCATATGATTTTGATGGAATTAACAAAAAAAGTATTTTATTACCCTCAGAGTTAAAAGATTCAATAAATAATTACAATGGGATCACGGTTGCGGCTTGGGTTTATAACCGAGGACCGGGTGAGAATTATAGGACTATTTTACGGATATTTGATGGAAACCCGTATCGTGGCCTTATGTTTAGAATAGGGGCATCTTCGGTCGAAGATGTTAATTCTAATAAATTTGAAGTATTGCTTGGCACGACTTATTCTCAAACTCAGCATATTGCTTCTTCAACAGATATTCCGACCAATAGATGGACTCACCTCGCAATGTCTTATGATGGTTATAAAATATGGATATATATCGATGGGGAAGCACCAGAAAATGTTTATAGAAATGGAATGTTGGTTTCAAATGGTGTGGTGCAAACAGGAACGATAACTATGGGGAATGATGGAGCTGCAATAGGGGCCAGGGTAAGAACTTCCGGTAACACAACCAATAAATTCAACGGGTACATTGATGATGTTCGTATCTATAATCGTTCTCTTTCTGTATCTGAAATAAAGGAACTAGGATATGTGTATGAGGATTCAGATAACGATGGTGTACCCGATAATGTCGATCAATGCCCTGGGACTATTGCGAATTCTTATGTTGATCAAAAAGGATGTGCAAGGAAGCCAAGTATAGATTCCATTGTAAAGGATTTACAGATAGTATCTGGTATACGATAACAAGTAACTGTAACTTCGTTGGAGAAAAAATATTTTTGTTTCAGAATATTATTACTAAGCAGAATATCGTAAATTTTTATGAAAAATCTAATTACGGGAAAAGCTTGTTTTAGGGAAGGTAAATTATTTCATCTAGTGCAATTTAGTTATAAATATTTAAACATATATACTTACCTTGCTAGTTAGCTATATGGTCTACCGACTGAGCTACCTCGGCACACGTTTTAATTTTTGATGATCTATAAGTAATAGAGTCATAACATGTCAAGGAAATTTTATCTGATCGGGATGAAGAAAAATCGAATCAAAGGAGATCGTCTTGTCTAACCAAATGAAACTATTTGCAATCCTAAATCGATTCATGTTTAGCTCATGGAAAAAAAATTTGGCATCACCATTGATTCATAATATGCGGCAGAATTTTTTACGAAAAGTGAATGTTCCAGATGATATAGACTCTGTTGCAACGATTGATAAACAATCTGAGTCTCCCCCGGATAAGGCCGGCATGACCACTACAGGTATTGAAAGAATTTGGAAAAGAGTCAAAGAGTTATACATGACAGGAGCTCATCCTGGCATAAGCCTCTGTCTCATAAAAAGGGGGCATATCGTGATGTTGCGCGCTCTGGGCCACAGGTCGGGCAATGGCCCTGACGACCCTCCCGGAACTTATAAAGAACTCATGAAACCTGATACTCCTGTCTGCCAGTTTTCAGCATCAAAGGCTGTTACAGCCATGTTGATCCACAGGCTGACGCAAGACGGTTTCCTGGATATCAATGACCGGGTGGTTGAATACATCCCGGAATTCGGCAGGAACGGCAAAGAAGAAATAACCATAGACCATCTGTTATGCCATAAAGCAGGAATTTCATACCCTCCACCGGATGTGGATGCTGAAATACTTTTCGACCCCGGTGCTTTTCTCGATGTTATCTGTTCAATGAAACCGACATATCCTCCTGGCAGGTATACAGCCTATCATGCTGTCACGGGAGGCACGGTCCTGGGGGAAATCGCAAGGATCGCCACCGGCAGGGACCTTCGCTCTCTTATCGATGATTACATTAAAAAGCCCCTTGGCTTTAAATGGTTTAATTTCGGAGTTACACCAGGGAAAGAGAATGAAGTTGCAATCAATTCATCTACCGGCATGCCGCTTTTGTTTCCAGTTTCCAGGCTAGCGTCCAGAGCATTGGGCACAACGTGGGGGAATGTCGTTTCTATTTCTAATGATCCGCGTTTCTTTAAAGTCATAATACCAGCAGCAAATCTCGTTGCAACAGCAGCAGAAATGGCATTATTTTTCAACCTGATTCTTCAAGCCGGGAAACTGAATGATACAAAAATTTTTTCTGAAAGCACGATCAAGAAAGCTATAGAGCCTTCCGGCCCCATGGTATTTGACAGGACATTGATGATATTCATGCGTTACAGCCATGGATTGATGCTTGGCGCTGATCCAGTAGGTATCTGGGGCCCCCGTTCCCGGGATGCTTTTGGCCACATTGGATTCATCCAGATTCTATGTTGGGCAGATCCCTCAAGGGAGATTTCCGTTTCCCTGCAGACAACAGGGAAATCCCTGTTTGGAACTCACCTGATCTCACTTTTCAGGTTTGTTCAAACGGTATGCGAGGAGACCTGTACCATGGATAAAGATTAACGAAACAATAATAGCTGCTTTAGCATGGTGAAAACAGAGCTCATGGATAGACGCAAAACCAGGATCCAGGTTCCGGATATTCATCAATCATGAATCAGCCTTTTCATATGCATGAACACGATATATCTTCCTATAGGCCCTGCATGCCGGGCATAAATGTTCCTCAGCCGCAACAAAACGTCTCCACATCCCGTTTTGGCTTTCTTCACGTGCCTTCTTGCATATCGGACATTTATCCTTGCAGAAACCTGCAAGTCCTCGTGTTATTTTTGAATGTTTCATTTAACCATTCTCCTTGATCAAATTTTAATTCGTGTAACGTGAAAACATGTCAATGGAGTCTTAAACTAATAATATGCATAGAAGATTTTTTATACATCCGGAAAATATTTCAGGCAATATAGGAATTATAACAGGTGCTGATGCGGATCATATCCGAAAGAGCCTGAGGCTTAAGCCTGGTGATAGGATTACGCTCTTTAGCGGCTCGGGCATTGAATATGAGGCCGTGATAAATGATATTTCGACCTCCAAGGAGATCCTTGTAAGGATAATAAACCAAAACATCTGCAAAGCAGATCCGTGTTTCGAGCTTGTCGTGGCAATAGGAATGCTGAAAAAAAAGAAGATGGAATCAATCATTCCATTTCTTACGGAGCTGGGCATGACCACCCTTGTGCCATTGATAAGTGAACGGATAGTAGCTGTTCCCAAGCCAGGCAGAATTGACAAAAAAATAGAGCGCTGGCGGTCGATTACTGTCTCGTCTGTAAAGCAATGCGGAAGAACCAGGATACCGGTAATTCGTTATCCTGTTTCATTGCATGAATTCCTTGCTCAGATAACACCTGAGGATCTCGCTCTTTTCTTCTGGGAAGAAGCTGAAACTACAATGGATATTGAAAGGGTAAAAGCTCCTCCGGGAGGAAGAATCATTGTTATCACCGGACCTGAAGGCGGCTTTTCCAAACATGAGGCAGAAGTTGCTAAAACTGCCGGATGCAGGCTTCTTTCTTTAGGCCCCCGCATACTCAGGGCCGAAACAGCGGCGATAACCGCATGCGTATGTGCCCAGTTAATCTGGGGGGATCTTTCCTGTAATACAGCGTCTTGAGTTTCAGAGAGGGGCTATAATTCTTGACATCATCGTTGACTTGGGATTATTTTCAAAAACACGTTAAAAAATATCCATAAGTTATGATCAGCTAACCCAAGTTTAACACCTGCTTCATCAAAAATGGTAGATTTGGGCATATTTC
>CAYVIE010000079.1:0-13230 GCA_964451355.1 uncultured Desulfobacteraceae bacterium | reverse complement strand
CCGCCATTTGAAATAAATTCAAATGGTTCCACCCCCACCCCCGGCCGGGGCTAAATCGCCCTCGGCCGGATGATGGACTTTTTACAAGTCCATCAAGAATGGCAGAGGCAAGACTTACAGGATATGGGATAAACCCCGCCCCTGCGTAAATTTGATCAGACACTTGCCGGGCAGGAGCATCCCGGGAGAAATATGAAAGAGATAAGCGGTCATAAGGGATGGAGGGGGCATGGAGGGAGGCGGGAAAACCGCCGGAACATCAAACGCCCGGTGGTTTGCCTTCCTCCATGATCCTGTATTTTTCCAGGTATCCCCTGGGGGTGATCATCCATTTTCCTGAATATTTCGTACTCGAATTGCCCACCACAATGATTGTCAGCATGTCTATTCTTGATTCATCCATATCCTTTATGGTGGTGACAAGAACCGACTCCCCTTGCCTTGCTGCGTTTCTGACTATCCCGGCATAGGTGTTTTCACCGCGCATGGAGATTATCATCTCCTTTACCCGGCTCAGCTGGAAGGTCCTTCTTCTGGATCTGGGATTGTAGAGAACCAGGACAAAATCAGCATCAAGAGCGGCTGCCACGCGCTTCTGGATAAGCTCCCAGGGTGTCATCAGGTCGCTTAAGCTAACCACTGCAAAATCGTGCATAAGAGGGGCCCCCAGCCTGGCGGCAGCCGCGCACAGGGCAGGAATACCAGGAATAATCTCAACCTCCAACCGGTCTGCCAGTCCAGCTCTTTCGACTATCTCAAGGGCAAGGCCCGCCATTCCATAGACACCCGGATCCCCGCTGCTCACGAGAACCGTTCTTCTCCCTTGCGCGGCCATATCGACTGCAGCACGGCAGCGGTCAATCTCCTTTTTCATGCCGGTGGAAATCACTTCCCTTGCTGCGAGCAAACCAGGATCGATATACTTCAGGTAAGAGCTGTAACCGACAACCACCTGGGCTTCCTCAAGAGCCGCAACGGCTTCCGGCGGCAGCAGCCCAGGGCCGCCAGGGCCGAGCCCAACGACCTTCAAGCTTCCAGGGCCACTGCAAGTGTTACGTTTTTCCCCTTTATCTTGGGTATGATCAGTTTTCCATTTCTTGTTGCAAGTATAGCTGCTGCTTCGCATACGCTTCGCACTCCTACGTATTTACCGGGCGCATCGGACGGATTGGGAACATCTATGCTTTCAAGCTCCCGGGCCGAGAAAAAGACCAAAGGCAGATTCAGGCTTTCTGCGGCATCCATAAGCCCGGCTTCATTCTTTTTGATATCGATCGTGGCGAAAGCCCTTATACTTTGGGGTGAAATCCCACGGCTTTTCAATGTGTCGCTTACAAGTCCCGTTATTTCACCGGCCGCTGTGCCCCTGTTGCACCCGATACCCGCCACAAGGCATTTGGGGTTGAGGATAAGCTGTTTTTCGAAAGGGGTTTTCTCTTTCCAGTCAACCCATATTCCTGGTATCCCGGGGATCCATTCCTTACCGTCTTCAACCTCGATTATTTTACACCCCAGGATTTTTTCAAACCCCTTGCCGAACCGTTTTTCTGGATCAAAGACCTGTATCGGACTTCTTTCTATGATGGCGGCGTTGACATGCTTGACCGCCGCCATGTTGCCGATAGCCATCCCCATTTCCATGGCAAGCATGTCAATCGAAGGGAGTCCTTGCGAATCAGTCGCCGTGGTGATAACCGCCCTGCCCCCGGTCAGCCGGGCTATTTGCCGGGCCAGATCGTTAGCGCCGCCCAGGTGGCCGCCAACAAGACTGATACAATAACGCCCCATCTGGTCCATGACTACTACGCCAGGGTCTGTATCCTTTGCCCTGATGCAGGTGGCGATGGATCTTACAGCTATTCCGGCGGCCGTGATAAAGACGTGGGCCTGGTAACGGCAAAAAGTCTTTTTTACCGTATCTGCAAGGCGGCCAAAAACAAAATCGCATTCATTCTTTTCAGCAAGCCTGGCACTCAGATACAGGTCACAGTCAAGCCTGTCCGCCAGAAACCGGCCTGTGGCAGCCCCATGCATGGTAAGGGCATATACAGCTATCTTTTTCATTGCTTTGCCTTTCTGAAGCCATGACCAAACCCTGGATCATAGAGCTTTGATCTCGATTCCCCTTCTTTCCGGGGAATGACGAGAAAAACCGCCTGCCTTTTGATACCGGCCTCTGTGACTGTCTGTTCAAGCCCGGAAAGGCTTGAAAAAATAACCCTTTCTTCAGGCCACCCCACCTTGTAACCTATCACCACGGGTGTATCCCCGGAAAAGCCGCCCTCATACAGTTCATCAACCATGACACCGGTGTTTCCGGCAGACAGGTAGAGAAGCATGGGGCAGCCGTGGGCAGCCAGCGCGGCAAGCCGTTCTTTTTCAGACACAGGCGT
Source organism: uncultured Desulfobacteraceae bacterium (assembly GCA_964451355.1). Taxonomy (GTDB): domain Bacteria; phylum Desulfobacterota; class Desulfobacteria; order Desulfobacterales; family Desulfosalsimonadaceae; genus CAYVIE01. The sequence continues at coordinate 10,837 of CAYVIE010000079.1, read as the reverse complement.
CCTTCCCGGGGTCCTGGTGAATATCAGGGTCTGGGAACCGCCGGGATACGTCAGGGAAAGCTTTGCAGCGGCTGCCGCGGCAAAAGCAGCGCTTACACCGGGCACGACCTCGTACTCTATGCCTTCCCGGTCAAGGAGCGCCATCTGTTCGGCAATGGCCCCATAAAGCGATGGATCACCAGTATGAACCCTTGCGGCCATGCCACCCGAACCTGCGGTTTCCATGATAAGTTTATGGGTTTCATCCAGGGTCATGGATGATGAATCAGCGATCTTCGCGGAATCTTTTGCGCAGGCAATGACCTCTTCGGGTACCAGGGACCCGGCATACAACACCAGGTCAGCCTCCTTGATCAGCCTGCGCCCTTTTACGGTAATCAGGTCGGGATCCCCTGGTCCCGCACCTATGAAATAGACCTTTCCTCGTTTTTTGTTCCCTGTGTCACCCATGCATATTATCCTTCCGGTTTTTCAGCGGCTATGATGAATACCGGATTCCTTGCTTTCAAGTACTTGTCTCCAGCAAGGTTCCCGGCGCAGGAAACCGCCACCTGTGTGATATTCCAGGGCCATGATACATTTTCAAAAAAACCACAAGCCCTGTTCATTGATCCAAGAAGCACCGAGTGAATTACGATGCGCCCCCCGGGTTTCAGGTATTTTGCGGCTTCCTCAAGAACAGAGACGTCCTTGCCCAGTCCCCCGCCCATGAATATACGGTCTGGTGCCGGAAGCTCTCTCAGCACCTGCGGCATTTTGCCGAAAACGGGTTCAAGCATGTATGCACCGGTCCTTTTTCTGTTTTCCCGTATCATCTGAAACCTTGCTTCATCCTGTTCCACGGCGAGCACCATGCCCCTGCGCGCCAGGAAAGACGCCTCGATACCCACCGATCCGCACCCGGCCCCAAGGTCCCAGACCAGATGCTGTGGCTCGATCCCGAGCAGGGAAAGCCCCACCGCCCTGACCTCCTTTTTAGTGATAAGACCGTTTTCATGAACCAGTGCATCGTCGTCGATACCCAGTCTTAATGGCACCCCGGGCTTGCGAACCCGCTGGAAGATAACAAAACTCAACGGTGAGAACTCCCTTCCGGCAGCATCCCTGATATCAAAGGTTGCATGCCTTTCCCCGTCTTGCCCCAGGTTTTCAAAGACGGTCATGGAAAAGGTATCCACGCCGGAATTGTACAGCCTTTTTGCAATCCAGGCAGGGTTGCTCTTTTCATCCGTGTAGAGCCCGACAAGGTCGTAAAAGGCCAGTGCCCGGAGCAAAGGCAATATATCGCGCCTTCCATGAAGCGAAACGGTCTTTATACCTTCCCAGCAGATCGCGGCCTTGGCCGCCGCAGCCTGGAGCGCCGTAACAGCAGGATGCACGCACACCCCTTCCCTGCCCAAAAGGTCCGTCAAGCGACGGCCGATACCGAAAAAAAGCGGATCTCCGTCAGCAAGCACGACCACCCTCTTTCCGGCTTTTGCAGCTTCTTTTACAGTCGATAAGCAATCATCTATCGGGTGCTTTATGGGGATCTTGACACCTTTATGACCTGGGAAAAGGGACAAGAGCCTTTCTCCTCCCACAAGTATGTCTGCGCTCTCGACTATCGGGCAGACCGAGGATAAACAGCTGGCATCACCGATACTGAGACCCACAACGTGCACTTTGTTCAAGACCTGTCTCCTTTATCCTTCATCAATGCAAGCAGGTCTCCCTGCATGGAAAAAAGACAAAATTGAATATCAGGCCCGGGGCCGGAAAAAAAACGGGCGCTTTCCAGGGCTTTTCGCATGATAAACGCGAAGAGATAGCGCTGCAGGGCCGAGGCCGTAATGATTTCAAGTACATGATGCGCGGTATTAGCTTTCCTGACCGCGTCAGCCTCACGGGGAGTCATGCCGGCGTGGAGGCACCACTGTTCAAGGACAGAAAAATCGATGGAGCACTTCCTTGCATGAGTATAGGCGTGCCCCTGGGCCATCTTCACGAGTTTCCCGAAAAAACAAGAATAGATCACCTGCCCGAATCCCTTTTTCACAGCCTGCTTCAAGGAAAACGAAAAAAAGTCCGCAACCTGTATGAACAAAGAATCATCAAGCCCGGGATTAATCCTTCTTGCAAAGCGTTCACTTCTTCCCCCGGTACACAAGACTATGGTCTTTGCCCCCTGTGCCCGGGCTGCGTCCATCTGGAGAGTGATTGTATCCTTGTAAGAGCTGTGCGAAAAGGGAACCACGGTTCCCCTGGTGCCGAGAATGGATATACCGCCAACGATACCCAATCTCGGATTAAGAGTTTTTCCAGCTATCTTCTCCCCGTCTTCCACCTCTATGGTTATTTCGATTCCGCACGGCTGCATACCGGTTTCCCGAAAAGACTCTGCCACCACTTTTTGGAGCTGCTTTCTGGGACCAGGATTTATTGCCGGCTCGCCCGGGGGAACAGGCAAACCAGGCCTGGTGACTCTGCCCACTCCAGGACCGCCTTTAATAATCACCCCGCATCTCCCCCTTGATCCAGGCACAAGCCTGACAGAACAGGATATACGAGCCCCGTGGGTCGCATCGGGATCATCCCCGCCGTCCTTGACAACAACCGCCCTGGCATACCCGCCTGAAACCCTGACCGATTCAACCGGCACAAGGAGCCTTCCTTTTTCCGGAAGGGGGATATCAATGGGGCCCGGTCCCGCCTTCCTGCCAAGAAGAAGCAGAAGGGCCGCCTTGGCCGCTGCAGCAGCGGCAGACCCGGTGGTAAAACCATGGCGCAACCTTTTTTTCACGGTCTCCGGCCCATGCCCGGCCTATTCCCGGGACATTGCAATGTTTGCAATAGCGTTAACCACGGAGGCGGCAAGCGCAGACCCTCCTTTCCTGCCCCTGACCGTTATATAAGGGACACAACTCTGGCTTGCCAGTATCTCCTTGGACTCCTTTGCATTGACAAAACCCACAGGCATTCCCACCACCAGGGCAGGCCTGCAAATACCTTTATCTATATAGTCTACAAGTCTCAAAAGCGCGGTGGGAGCGTTGCCTATCACAAATATGCCATGCCCGGCCATATCCAGCGCCAGATCAACAGCAGCCATAGCCCTTGTAATTCCTTCCTTTTTTGAACGCCGGATCACCTTCTCGTCATTTATGAAGCATTCAAGCCTGCACCCCCACTTCCGGATAAACCTCCGGGCTATGCCGGACCTTGCCATCCCGGTGTCTGTTACGATGGTGCAGCCGTGCTTCAATGCTGAAACGCCGGCTGACACAGCATCCTTGTGAAACTCCACCAGGGACAGGAGTTCAAAATCAGCGGTGGTGTGTATCATCCGGCGCACCACCTGCCATTCAGGGCCTTTGAAGGGCCTGGGTTCAGGCACCTCTGAATCTATTATTTCAAATGATATCCGCTCGATCTCGGACGGGTTGGTCACATCCATGATTTTTTCCATGATGCTTAATCCTTTTCAGCCGTGTATGCGGCAGTATTCAACAAAATATCCGGCAACTTCCGGTGCTGATCCCCAATGAAGATGAATATAAGAGCCAAGAACAAGACCGGCTGTAAATCCCTCGACCCTGTTGATCTGTCCCTTGCGGTCGCTTATTCTGTAAATGGTTGTTGTGCTGCTGTCGGGTTTTTCGCATATGGTTGAATAATGGAACTCATGCCCTCTTATGACTGTCCCTTCCGGTCCCAGCACCGACTCCCCCCTGGTCACAACCTCCCTGTAGCCAAGTGATCTCAGGCGCGGCTCCATCCTGCAACAAAACGGGAAAAGACCGGCCATCCCATAATAACGGCCCTGCAGATCCTTTATCCCCTCCATGAGATACATGAACCCTCCGCACTCGGCATATACAGGCATTTGCGCGGCCGCAGCAGCGCGTATCTCCCGCAGCATGGAAGTATTGGACGCCAGCCTGCTGCAATGCAGCTCCGGATACCCGCCCCCTATGATCATTCCCTTGATACCCGGGGGCAATCCCTTGTCATGCAGGGGAGAAAAAAAGATCAATTCAGCCCCTGCTTCCTCGAGCAGCCTGAAGTTTTCCAGGTAATAGAAACAGAAAGCCTCGTCTTTTGCCACACCGATGCGCACCTTTTTCCTGCCGGCCGGAAAGCCCCGTGAACTTCTGGCAGCGCCGGGCGCAATCCCGGGGATTTCCCTTATCCTGGCACGTGATAAAAGCCTCTCCATATCCACGGATCCTTCCACCCATTTCGCCAGGCTCTTTTTCACCGGCGAATCTGCCGGCATATCCAGGGCGGTCACCAGCCCCAGGTGCCTGGATGGAATCGAAACCTCCTTGCAGCGCTCAAGGCAGCCCAGAACCGGCACACCTGCAACGTTTTCAAAAGCCTCCTGCAGGATACGGGCATGCCCCTTGCCTGCCACATTGTTCAGGATCACACCGGCAAAGGAAAGCCCCGGGTCAAAACCGATGAATCCAAGGGCCACGGCTGCGGCGGAACGGGCCATGGCAGATGCGTCTATGACCAGCACAACAGGCAGGCCGAGCCACTTTGCTATCTGGGCGGTCGACCCTGAATCGCTTACAGCGGAGAATCCGTCATACAGCCCCATCACACCTTCAACTACGGCCACGCCAGCACCAGCTGCATGCCTGAAAAAAACCTGCCTGTTATATTCACGGTCCATCATCCACCCGTCCAGGTTCACGGAACTTCTTCCAGCGACCATTGCATGATGGCCGGGATCAATGAAATCAGGCCCCACCTTGAAAGGCTGGACGCAAAATCCCCTGGCGGTAAGGGCTGCTGTAATCCCCAAAGATACCGTTGTCTTGCCGCAACCGCTGCTGGTCCCTGCAATGACAAAAGCAGCTTCCAGTTTCATGTGATTTGCTTCCATTCACTTTATCCAATACATGCAACAAGCCGGATAAATCCGGCAGGTCTTGTAAGCGGCCCATCTGCCTGGGTTTACACAACCTGTACCCATAACAGGTATATCATGCCCACAATAACGAGGCTTCCCGCCCTGAATGCCTGCACCTTGAGCATGAGGCGGGTGCCCAGGGCCGGACCAAATATGCCCGCATAGTATGGGAACTGGTGCCGCAGTGCCCTGACCGGGGTGGCTATGATGTTTCCAAGCAGCAGTGCCAAGACCGTCTGGGCCACGGTGAGGCTCCCAGCGTCAAGCATAGCTCCGGCCGCGGCATAGCCTGAGGTGAATTCCGTCACAAGGCTGAATATCACGATCGACATCGATTCGACAGGAACCGCCACAGACGTGATTCTGCCTGCAAGCCAGGTCCGGAGCCACACAAAAAATCCAAACTCTGCCATGACAGCAAAAACCAGGTAGACCGGCAGGACTATTCCAAGAACCCTGCCCAGGCGGCCTATGAACCTGGTCTTTGCCTTCTTCCATATTCCGGCACGATCCCCTTGCCCGGCAGGCGGCTGATCGCGGTCCGGAGCTGCTTCCGGAAGAGTGAAGCGCGACCATGCAAGGACTGCGGCAAACCTCGACAAGGCGGCCCCGAATGTAAGCGCAAGATATACAGCACCAGCTCTTCCGGCCAGGGCGAGCAATATGAAAAAGGTTGTGGGCAGATGGAGAAAATAAGACGGAAACGTATTTAACAGCACGCAGCGCAATACCCCTTTTTCATCCATGCGCCCGTCTTTATGAAACGACATGAGCATCGACAGGGCCGCGGTCCCGGAAAAAAAGGCCGTGGTGAAAACCGAACCCGTCCGGCCTGACAAATGCCCCCAGCGCATAAAAGGCCGGACCGCCGTGCTCAGCTTGCCGGTCCAGCCCATGGCCTCTATGAGTATTCCAGCAAAAAGGCCTGCGGCGATAAAGACCGTGATCCTGGCCAGCGGCTTTAAAACCTTTATCCATAACCAGTACGGGTCAGACAGCACATGCATCCGGCCCGTTTCATCCAGGATACAGAAAGCAAAGACAACGCAACAAAACAAAGCAAGGATCACCGGCAAAGAGCGGGGGCTTCTTTTCATCTGTCTTTATCTTTAGTCTTTTTTATTATCAGGCATGTCAGGTATGGAAGCCCGGTCATCGGCCAATCTTCCAGCTTTTCGACTATCGCCTCCCCCTCGAGACCGCACTGCGACACAAGCACCGATTCGGCCCCAGGTTCCAGGCGTTGCAGGGTCTCTAAGATTTCGCGGTAATTCTTGTAGACTTTCAGCATGACCACATTATCGGTATGGGCGATCATCCGGTTCAGGCGCGCCGCGCCCATGGCCCCTGAGACCACTGCAAACGACTCCTCGGATTCTGCAAGAACCCGGCAGGCAGCCGCGGCAGCCGCGTGGTACGATGTAATACCCGGGACCACCTCTATGGGCACAAGAGGCGACATGGACCGGATTGTCTTCATGAGGTAGCCAAAGGTACTATAGGTCATTGGATCTCCCAGCGTGATGAATGCGGCGTCTTTGCCCTGTTTAAGGACATCCATGACCTGGGCCGCGTTCTTCCTCCAGGCATCTGCCAGCTCCTCCTTGTCTCTTGTCATGGGAAACCCGAGAATCCTTACAGGGACACCGTTTTTCAGGTGGCGGGATACGATCCCTTTTGCAAGGGAATGATCGTTCTTGGTAGAGGAAGCGGCAAATACCACATCCACTTCATTTAGTATCCTTACCGCCTTGAGCGTGATAAATTCCGGATCACCAGGTCCCACTCCGATTCCATACAATGTGCCTGTCGCCATTTTTTCCTTTCGTAACTTCTATGTTTTGCCGTTATTATTCTCCAACCGAATGCTTTTTGCGGGAAAATCTGTTGCCCGGCAGAAAAAAATCGAGTGAAATACAAGCTGTCTGGGCGAACCTTTCCGGGTAAAGGCACTTGCCGATACAAAGGATCCCCTCCAGAAGCCTCAGACTCGGCCTTGATACAATCTCCTCATTCACAATGCAGACATTTCCCTCGCGCACAGCCTTGATGGCCTCAAAGCCAGGCTCCTGAATAATGGTTTGAATGGTTACCCGGTTCATTCGCCCCTGCTGCGCCAGGAAAACATCAATCTCGTCAGCATGGGACATGATTCGTTCCTTGCCGTATGCCGCTATATTGGTATTGTGCCTGGAGGCGGCATCCCCGGCGATATTGATGCCACCGGCAGTCTCCAACGCGAATACAGCGATGGAGGCCGGAGAAAAAGTCCTCATCTTGCCATGCATGGCTTCGAAATAGACCCTCTTTCTTTCTGCTTCCGGTATCTCACTTACAATTGAACGAATTTGTTCCAACCCGGCCTCAAACGCCTTTATCATGGCCTCTGCCTGCTCTTCCCTGCCGGCAAGAAGCCCCAGCCTTCTCCAGTATAGATATATTTCTCCCACAGTCCTTGGCTGAAGAGAGACCACGGTAATGCCTGCATCCTGCAACCTTTTTACCAGGCCCGCATATCCCCGGGCTATCATGGGGCGGATGAGCACAAGGTCCGGCCCTGCCGCGATGAACTTTTCAGCATCATCACGGGCGCTGAAAACGGGTTTGCCGGGAGCAAGGTCCATATCCTCCCTTGAAACCCCGATAATCTCCTTGTCCAGGCCCAGGAAAAAAAGATTTTCAGTATGTGCCGCATACAGCGAAATGATCCTTTCATATGGCTTTTCAACAAGGATCCTGTTCCCGCTCCGGTCGGTGAAACTCCCTGGACATGCATCGGGTTTTATTGTCCCGGCTGAGGCCGGCTGCTCCATCAGGAGAAGCATTCCCGCGCATATTGCAAATAGAAGCGGAAAAAGAATACGATTCATGCTCTACCCCTCTTGAAAACAACCTGCCGGGCCATAGAGTACCCGTCAAAATAGACACGGGTATGAATCCCGAACACCTTGTAAATGTTTTGACCTGTCAGAATATCATCGATCGCACCATGGCAGATCACCCTCCCCGACTTCATGAATATGAGGCTGTCACAATATGCAGCAGCCAGGTTCAGGTCATGAAACACGGCAATGACTGTTTTCCGCCCGTTACCGGCCCACCTGCAGGCAATCTCTAAAACTTCCATGGCATGGCGAATATCCATGTTCGATGTAGCTTCATCCAGAAGCAAGACAGGTGTCTGCTGGGCAAGGGCCCTTGCGAAAACAACGCGCTGTTTTTCTCCGCCGCTTAGCTCGGTGAAATACCTGCCTGCAAAACTGCTGACCCCGAGAAGTTCCATGACCTGCTCCACGATCTCATGATCGCGGTCCGATGGGGACGCGAACCTTGGTATGTGTGGATGCCGCCCCATCAAGACCACCTCCCTTGCTGTAAAAGGGAAATCAATGGAATATTCCTGGGGAACAAGGGCGATCTTTCTTGCCAGTTTCTTTTTCGGATAATGCCTGATGTCGTGCCCGCAAAACTTTATTGTTCCGGAACCAGGGACCTTGTTGCGGATCATAAGATCAAGCAGGGTCGATTTGCCGCAGCCATTGGGGCCCATGATCCCTGTGAACCCGCCTTCAGGTATGACAAGGCTGATTCCGTCTAATACCGATACACCGCTGTAACCAAAACAAAGATCATTGATTTCAAACAGGGTATCACAAGCCATTGGCCGCCCCTGAGCGAGTTTTCTTGAAAATGTAACAAAAAAAAGGGCCTCCGATCAGGGCGGTGAGGACACCTATGGGTATTTCCACAGGCAGGACTGCCCTGGTCAGTGTATCTGCAAGAACCAGTAAAATCCCGCCGGCAAGAGCGGAAGACGGTATGAGTATCCTGCTGTCAGATCCTGTAATGAAACGCATCAGATGCGGCACAACAAGTCCCACGAAACCTATGATCCCGGATACCGAGACACAAACCGCCGTCATCATGGAAGCAGTAACAAGAAGAATGATCCTGGTCCGGTGCGGCAAAACACCCAAAGATGACGCCGCCCTGTCCCCGAGGCACATGACATTCAAATCCCTGGCATAGAAGAGAGATATGATAAAACCCAGGGATACGAACAATGCTGACAGAAATACCTCCATCCAGGTCTTGGAGGCGAAGCTCCCCATCAGCCAGAAAACGATTATTGAAACCTGCTCATCTGCCACGTACTTGATGAAGCTGATTCCTGCGGAAAGTATCGAAGCCACGATAATACCGGAAAGAATCAGGTCGCTTGACGATATCCGGCCGGAAACACCAAAAGAAGCCAGAAAGATCACAAAAAACAAAGCTGCCAAGGCTCCTGCGAAGGCAAAAACAAAAACCGAATGAACCCCGTATAACGAAATGCCGAAAAACAGGGCCACTGACGCTCCGAAAGCCGCGCCCGCTGAAATCCCAAGGGTATAGGGATCGGCCAGGGGGTTTAGCAATATGCCCTGAAATACTACTCCTGAAATGGAAAGCCCTGAACCGACCAGCGCTGCTGACATCACACGGGGCAGCCTGATATCAAGCACCACATAGGCGAAAGTCTTGTCCAGTCCTTCGGTGAATCCGCGCGAACCTGTGATGGCCGAAAGGATGATTCTTGCTACATCGACAGCCGATATCCGCATATAGCCCATACCGGTTGAAACAACGACAGCCGCTGCCAGCAAAAAAAGCAGAACAAGGAGGCGGGCGCCTGCGTTCTCCCGGCATGACGCCCGTTTTACTTCCCCGGCTTTCATCCTACAATGTTATGCCGTTGTCTTTTGCAGCATCCCTGATGTGTTCCACATATATTTCATTCCATTCCGGCGTCTCTCCCAATCCCTTGGCTATGCACTTCACAGAGATACCAGCCCCGGTAAAAACGTTCTTCCACGAATCATCATCCTCACCAGCCATATCGTTTAGAGTGTGGTCACCGGCCACTACCATCAGGGGCTTCAGGACCACTTTTTCGATCCCCACATGCTTCATGGAAGCCAGAACATCCCGGCGGGACGGGAAGCCCTCCACTGTTCCGACAAATATCTCGACTCCAGGGTATGTCTCGCGCATGACCTGCTGGAACTCGGCATAAACACCTGTGCTGTAGTATTCATTTCCATGCCCCATGTATACCAGGGCTGATCCGTCTTTTCGGGCAAGTGCGACATCATTTGCAAGGGCAAGAGCCGCCTTTTTCAAGTCCTCGTGGTAATCATACACATTGCCCGGCATCCCCATGACAGGCCTGCCCATCACCAGCTTTACAAACGGCATGTATTTTTCCTTGATGGTCCTTATGCTGTTCAATCCCCTGACATAGGAGCAGAGATCAGCATATTCCTCGCCCGCATACAGGTGCGTGGGCTGAACGATTATGGTCCTGTAGCCCTCATCCTGCAGATCCGCTATAGCCGCAAGAGGTCCCTTGACATAAAGGACCTGTTCGGGGATCTCCTTGTGTTCGGCAAGGAAACGGGTGTCTTTCTGCCTGCCGTGCCAGATGTTTCTTATGATGTTCGATGTAAACGCAATTCTTACCTCGACACCTGGAAACGCCTCTTTTACGCTTTGCTCAATGTTCATGATCGCAACCAGGGCGGAAGGATACGTAGTTCCGAATGAAGCAAGAACAATCGCCTTTTTATCCTGCCCGCTCTGCGCTGCAAACGATGCGCACGCGATTCCAAGCGGAAAGAGAACCATAATGGTGTATACAACGATTTTTTTCACATCAATTTTCATGATTCCAACCTCCTTGATAATCGTTTATCCGGCACAGAATTCAAGCAAACCCGTTACAGCGCCGGCCAGCTTGCCATAACGGGCTCTTGTCCATCCAAAAAAAATCCCCGGACCGATGAAAATCGATCCGGGGATTTCCCTTTTTTATCCTCAAGATCAGCGAGTAACCCTGGTCCGCGAAGGTTGCACTCTATTGTATGTCATCAGGCAGGTCTTCTGGCTTACGGATCA
>CAYVIE010000078.1:0-13277 GCA_964451355.1 uncultured Desulfobacteraceae bacterium | reverse complement strand
TGCAGAATGCAGGTTATACCGGTGCGATGGTGTAAACACACAAAGTGTGTCTGGCAATCCGAACAAGTCTATCATCCAGGCAAGTCCAAGCATATGTGCCAAAATAATATTCATAACTGAATTGCACGGTACGAAACAATTTGCCTTCCCCAAGACAAGCTTTTCCCGTAATGAAATTTTTATGAAAATTCATGATGTCCTGCTTATTTCGAGCAAGGTATCTGCCTTTAAATCTTCTGTTTTCACGTAACGGGCCCCAAGTGCCCCGGCAATCCTGGCGGCCATGCCGAAACGAATCAGCCCTTGTTCTTCCGTGTCCACCACGATAAAGCGGGACCGTTCATCCCGGCCAAGGCGCACAGCAAGGGCCAGGCATTCATCCATGGGCTTGCCGGTTCCCAGGGAGACATTGCAGCGGCCGTCAGTTATGAGCATCACTATAGGACGGGATGCAGGGTCGCGTATCAATTGACTGCGAAGCACCTCGGCTGTCTTGGCCAGGGCGGCGTTCAGCGGGGTGCGGCCGCCCACGGGCAGATCGGCCAGCATGCGGGCTGCAGTCTCGACAGACGAGGTAGGCGGCAGCACCAGCCTGGCCTCGGTCTTGTTGAAAGATATCATGGCAACCTTGTCCCTTTTCTGGTAGGCATCGAGCAGGAGTGACATGATCGCCCCCTTGGTGGCCACCATCCTGGCCCTCGCTCCCATGGAGCCGCTGGCATCCACCACGAAAAGCAGGAAATCACCGATGCGCCGCTCGCGGATCTTTACCCGGATATCCTGAGGTTCCACAGCTATGGCGCATTTTCTCTTACGCACTCCCTGAAAGGGTGCGGCGGCCCGCAAGGTGGCGTCCAGGGCCACGTCAAGGTTCCCCCGAGGCAGAGTCGATTTCACATACCGGCCCTGGCGGCCGTTTATCCTGGTGCGGGAACGCCGGCCCGATCCGCGGCGGAAGATCCGGTCCTTGGCGGCGTTAAAAGGTTTGACCTTGAAAGTAGCGCCCACCTCGAATACTTTTTCCAGTGCGTCCGGATTGACCGGGGTTTTATTTTCCTGCTTGCCGCCGGTATTTTCGCCGGAGCTCTTGCCGGTATCATCGTTCCCATGGGGCTGGGACCTGGAAGTCTTTTCCCGGCTCGATTCTTGTTCAGCCCCTTCATGTGAGTGCTGATCATTCTCTTGTTGAGGACGATCCTGATCCCCTGAATGGTCATGCTCGCGCTCTTTTTCCTTTTTGGGCCTGGAATCAGGCGTTTCCCTTTGCCTGTGACGCAAGGCAAGGGGCGCGACCCGCAAGACGTCTTCTTCTTCAACCTCGGTCCGATCAGAAAGAGCAGCCATTGCCCGGGCAGCCTGCTCCATGACCAGGTCAGCCCGGTGGCCTGCGACATTGGCACCTGCGCACAACTCTGTGATCAACACCCTGAGCCGGCCTGAAACCACAATCCTTTCAAGGAGATTCCGGGCCATGACGATTCGCTCCTGCAACCTGCGTGCCTGTTTTTCGAAACCCGCTGAAAATGCCACGGGATCGGCGTCAAAGGCCTCCCGTCTCTCCATGGCAAGGACCCGCGCCTCCCTGTCCTGCTCGGCTGTAACCTCGACACACAGGCCAAAACGATCAAGAAATTGGGGCCTGAGTTCACCCTCTTCCGGATTCATGGTGCCCACCAGGATGAACCGCGCCGGATGGACAAACGAGACCCCCTCCCGCTCCACGGTGTTGAAACCGGATGCGGCGGCAGAAAGTATGCTTTCCACCAGGTGGTCATCGAGCAAGTTCACCTCGTCCACGTAAAGTATACCCCGGTGGGCACTGGCTAGGAGCCCCGGAAGAAAGGCCCGCTCGCCACGGCGGACTGTCTTGCCAAAATCGATTCCTCCGGCCAGGCGGTCCTCGGTGGCGTTCAAAGGCAGCTCGACGAATTCACTGTTCCATATTAAAAAAGGGGCCCGCGGGCCCCTTTTTCACTCCTGTTTGAAAAACTATAGTTCTTTAGCCTTGGTCGGCTTGGGCCTCCCTTCCGGCATACTCGCTGTAACCCATGGCCACTGTTCGGTATACCAAGTGAGCCAGCTTTGAATAGGGCAGAAAAGCGATCAGGTGGAATACGAACATCAGGTGAATGAAATACAGGAAATAGGTCAGGCCTGCTGCACCGGCAAGGCGGGTCAGCTCTGTAAGCATACCGGTCACGCCGAGACCAAGCACCAGGGCAAGCAGGTACCAGTCCTTGTATGTGCTCACCTCGTCCTTCTTGTCCATCCTGTTTTTCAACAGCAAGGCTCCACCCACGACCAATGACAAGCCGCAGATGTTTGCCAGTATCTTCACAGGATGCCACTGGCTGTAAGGCCCGTGTTCCCCCAGGCCATAGAGCACAAAGAAGAAGAAACCAGTGACAAAGGCAAGCCCGATAAAGGCAAAAAGAACCATCATGTGAGGTGTGGCACGATCGCTGTTCTCGCTGCACTCGGAAAACTTCTTGTGCTTCAGTATGTTTGGAATCACGTTTATTATGGATTTAACAAACTCAACAGGCTCGATCTTCTCTTTGGTGGTCTTTCCTTCGGCTATCGCGTTTGCGTGCATGTCTGCAATGAACCGCTTGAGGCCGATGGCAAAAACCGCCACGCACCAGATGCTCAAGGGCACGAAAATCAGATCGACCAGCCACGTTGAAAAGAACATGTGATGGGCAATCTGTCCATGGGGATCGAGTTCCGGTGTAAAGTCGAGCAGCCCCGTCAGCAACCCGAGCACGATGAAAACAACAGCCGGAACTATTGCAAGAACCGGAAGTTTGGAAGGATCATTAAGCATCTTTCCAAGCTTCTTGAACGGGGCGTATTCTGTTATGGCATATGCTCTTATGGCTGCCAGGACATCTCCGGGTTTCGCTCCCCTGGGACAAAGGGTTGTGCAGTCACCACAGTTGTGGCACAGCCATATATCGCCGTTTCCGACCAACCTGTCCTTGAGCCCCCAGGAAGCCGCTATCATCTCTTTCCTGGGAAAAGGCTTTTTTTCCGGGGAGATGGGACACGCCACGGAACACGTGGCGCACTGGAAGCATTTCTTTACAGATTCTCCCCCGAGTTTCTGTATCTCCTGGATAAATTCCATGTCCGATTGGACGTTATATGTATCCGCCATTCTTCCTTCCTCCTATAGGCATACAGGCGTTTGCACCGACATATTTCCGGAAAGACGGTTCCGGCCGGGTGATGAAATCCGGGCAGGAACCGTCTTTGCTTGTTATCAGAAGCCCTTGAACGGATTCGGTCCCAGCTCTTCCACCTGCTCCACGAACTCGTTGATTATTTCAGGGATCTTGTCATATTCGTCTATGGCGACCTCGAACTGGGCCACGCGCTCTTCCTCCAGGGCAAGGCTCGACAATGCATCGCCGATCTTTGTCATGCGGACTGAAGCAAGCTCGCTGCCCTTGATGAAATGGCACTGGTAGTCTTCACCGTGTTTACATCCCAAAAGGAAGACACCGTCCATACCCTGGGAAAGCGCATCCTTGATCCAGATCACGTTAACCGAGCCGAGGCAGCGCACAGGTATCAACCGCACATCAGCGGAGTAGGATTTCCTGTTGAACGCGGCTATATCGAGTGCCGGCAGGGCGTCGTTCTCGCATACAAGACCGAGGATCCGCAAGGGAGGCTCGTCATAATCGTCTTCCGAAGGCACCTGGATCGCCTTTACCTGGGAGCCGATACTGTCGATGCTGTAATCGGCAAAGCTTATGATCCTTTCGGGGCATGCTCCCATACAGGTTCCGCAACGGCGGCAGCGGGTCGGATTCGGTTTCGGAGTTCCCCTTTCATCGTCATCCAGGGCGCCGAATGGACATTCCTCGGTGCAGCGCTTGCACTGGGTGCAGCGCTGGAAGAAGAATTCCGGATACGACTTGTCGCCGGACCTGGGATGCACCGCAACCCCGCGGTTCGAAGACTCCATGCACTGTATGGCTTTCAGCGCCGCACCAGCGGCATCCTCCATGGATTCCTCGGCGGTCAGGCTGCGGCGCACGGCTCCCGCAGCATATATACCAGTCCGCTGGGTCTCATAGGGAAAACAGATATAGTTGGAATCGGCATACTGGTCGAAGATATCATTGTCACGGAATCCAGGGCCCTGCCGGTATGCCAGATTGATCACAGGATCATCGGCCGTGACCGGAACCATTCCTGTTGCAAGAACCACAAGGTCCGCTTCTATCTTTATATTTTCACCGAGCAGGGTGTCTTTGGCCTGAACCGCCAGTTTGTCCCCTTCCGGTGAAACAGCAGTGACCTCACCCTTGCTCATGAATACGCCCGGATCCTGCTGGAGGGCCTTGTACAGGTTCTCCCACATACCAGGAGTCCGCATGTGCTGGTACAAGATGTATGCCTTTGCATCGGGATAGTCCTCGCGGACATATGCCGCTTGCTTCAGGGCCACCAGGCTCGTCACGGCTCCGGTATACCTGAAATCAGAATCATCGCCTCCCCCGGGGCTCTGGATAAACACGACTGTCTTTGCAGGCTTGCCGTCAGACGGCCTGGTGATCTTTCCTTCCTTGGCCATCTTTTCGAACTGGGCGTTGGTGACCACGTCCGGCGTCTTGCCGTAACCCAGGTGCTCGAATTCTCCTTCTTCCGGCTCATAGGGTCTCCAGCCGGCGGCAAGGATAACCGCGCCGAACTTTTCGCCGTTGGGATCAAGGGTCAGGATATCCTGCTTGCCCTTGTTGTATTCCTTGTACCGCTCCAGGAGCTGCTCGTGTTCAAGCTCCTTGCCGTTTTCATCCACCCTCATCTCCGGTGGAAGCGGGTATGGAACATCAAACTCGATCTTTTCGCCCGGTTTCTTGAGGGTTACGGTGAAATCACCCGGCTGCCCGGCGATTCGGGCAACGACCGTGTTGGTCTTTACCGTGATCTTGTCATTGGCCTCCACAGCTGCAATCTTGTCAGCGACAACAGGAGGAATGAGCCTGTCATAAGGAGGTGAAACAGGAAGCTGCTTGCGCCAGAACCTCGCAGCTCCGCCAAGGGATTCCTCCTTCTCCACGATCGTAACTTCGTAACCTGCGGCTGCGGCCTCGAGGGCCGCGGTCATGCCGGACAGTCCCCCGCCTATGACAAGGATACGATTCGAAAACGATTCCAGCTTGTAGGGTTCGGGAAGATTCACCTTCTCGGCGGATGCCATGCCCATCCGGACATAGTCCTCGGCCATCATCTGCACCCTGTCGAACTTTTCCTCGTCTTGTTTCTCCTCCTCGGTAAGGGCGGGAAACTCGGAACGGGGATGCGACCAGACCACGCCTTCGCGCAGGTTCACCCGTTCCACTATGCAGCCGTCAAATTTGAAGACGTCGTAATTGACCCTTCTCGAACAAGCGGCGATCACCAGGGTATTTACGCCGTCCTGCTCTATCTCCTTTTTGAGGAATTCCAGGCCGTCTTTACCGCAAAGGAACTCGTGGGTCTTGCATGTAAGACCCTCTTCCTCGACGACATCGCATATGGCCTTTATATCCAGGGCCTCACCGATGCCGCATCCAGTACAAATATAGACACCGTATTTCTTATTCATGATCTTCACCTCCTACCGCTTCACCAGGGTTTGAATTGCCTTGAGCGCCATACCCGTGGCATTCTGGTTGCAGGTCACAACGTCTGCCGGCTTGTTCGCGCACCCGGCGGCAAACATTCCTCCCTGGTCGAAATCGTTTACGATGAAGCCGTCTTCCGTGTACTTGAGATCCGCCGGAAGCTTGAAATCGGCGGTAGTCGGCTGCATACCCGTGGCAAGGACCACGAGATCAGCTGTCTGAGTGATCTTCTCACCGCTCACGGCATCCTCGGCTACTACGGTCACGGCATCGTTTTCCGCATCCCTGACCTCTGCCACCTTGCCCTTGATGAAATGGACCTTTTCATCCTCCTTGACCTTCTTGTAGAAACGCTCGTACCTGTATCCCGGCGAACGGATATCGATGTAGAATATATAGATCTCCGTATCCGGATACTGTTCCCGGATATAGGTGGCATGCTTCAGGGACGCCATGCAGCAGATATAAGAACAGTAGGGAAGATGATTTTCATCCCTTGAGCCTGCGCACTGGACAAAGGCCACACTCTTGGGAGCCTCGTTATCCGAGGGGCGCAGAATTTTTCCCCCGGTGGGGCCGCTGGGTGAAGCTAAGCGTTCCAGCATCATGTTGGTTATGATGTTGGGATACCTGCCGAAGCCGAGGTTGTCGATCCTTGCGGCATCATAGGGTTCCCAGCCCGTGGCCCAGACTATGGAACCGACATTGAGTTCCATTGTCTTGGGCTGCATATCAAGATCAACCGCATCATAAGGGCATGCCTCCTTGCAGCGCTGGGCGTCCTCGGTCCCTATGATCTGGGGGGATATGACGTATCTGGCAGGAAACGCCATTTCATATGGCAGGTATGCGCCTTTTATCATATCCATGCCGAAGTTGAAATCATTGGGTATCTCCGCCTCGCATACTTCGGCGCACTTGCCGCAGCAGGTGCAGTTCTCGTTTACGTACCTGGGATTGATACGCAGGTTTACCGAGTAGTTCCCCGGGGATCCGGAGACA
Organism: uncultured Desulfobacteraceae bacterium; assembly: GCA_964451355.1. GTDB lineage: Bacteria > Desulfobacterota > Desulfobacteria > Desulfobacterales > Desulfosalsimonadaceae > CAYVIE01. Next base: position 6,654 of record CAYVIE010000078.1, on the reverse strand, counting down.
GACTCCACCTCGGCGAGGGTAAAAACCTTGATCAGTGGATTGTCCTTGATCCTGCGGAAGTTGATTTCAAGGCCGCAGGTTGGTGGACAGAGCTTGGGGAAGTACTTGTTGAGTTGAGCCACTCTTCCCCCAAGATACGGGTTCCTCTCCACCAGGAAGACCTCGTACCCGACTTCCGCAGCCTCCAGCGCAGTGGTCAAACCGCTTATACCGCCGCCGACCACCAGGATGCTACCGCTTTTCGGGGTGTTGGTTGTTTCACTCATTTGGTTTCCTCCATACTGTGAGTCCGTGTGAATATTGCATCAGTACCCTTTTTCTACGCATCAGGGTTAAATATGTTCGTCATCTTACCCGGCATGACCGGCTACATGCTCGAAGCCTGGAGCAGCATGCCAAAAAACCTGTTTGCGCGTGCTGCCCTAAGCTTCCAGCTTCGCGGAACAATCCTTGGATCATACAGGGGATCATACAGGTTAATCTGCGCTGAAACCCGGCCCGTTAATAAAAACCTCCAGGCACCTGCCGGCGCCTGGAGGTTTTATATTTTTCGATCACCGGATCATGGTCGTTTTTTCAATGATTAATCCGGGATGATCTTGATATATTCCTTCTTGAAGACATCCCATTTCTGTTCCTTGGGATCGAACTTGGAATTGACGAAGCAGAACCAGTTCTCGTCATCCTGTCCCGGGTAGTCGGCCCTGTAGTAGAAGCCGGGATACCTGGTCTCCTTGCGGAACTGGATATGGCGAAGGTGTGCTTCAACGGTCCAGATGCGGTGGAGAATCTCCCAGGCACGGAGCAGTTCGTGGAGGTCGCCGGCTGCCAGCTTCTCGCAGTCCTCGCGCATCCACTGAAGCTGTTCCATGGCTATCTCGAGCATCTTGCCGTTGGTGGTGTAGAATGTGGAGGTTCCAGCACCGTATTCATGGGTGGTCTTCATCAACCTGTACATCATTCCGTTGGGCTTGATGTAATTCGGGTTGATGTCGATAGCCGTTGTGTATTCATGATGATCAAGGAACACACGGACAGGTTTGTAGACCATGTCGACTATCTCTTCCTTGCTCATGGCGATCTCGGGTGTGTAGTCGGCATGATCCTTGGCATAGCGAACCATCTGCTTAGCGGCTATACGGCCTTCTGCATGGGATCCGGAAGAGAACTTGTGACCGGAGCAGCCGACACCGTCACCGGCGGTGAACAGGCCGAATACGGTGGTCATGCGGTTGTAAACCTTGCCGTTGTCAGCCTTGATCTTGTATGCATCAGGAACCCAGTCGTAATCCGGGCCGGAGGTCCACAGGCCGCAGCATCCGGAATGGGATCCGAGCAGGTAAGGCTCCGTGGGCATGATCTCGGAGTTCTTCTTTTCGGGCTCGGTGTTGGTCGCGCACCACAGGTTGGCCTGACCGCATGTCATGTCGAGGAAGTCTTCCCATGCTTCGGACTCGAGGTGCTTGAGCTCCTTCTTGTCCATGGTCTTGGCAAGCTCGGCCAGCGCGGTGACTGTATCCATGATGATGGGACCGCGGCCTTCCTTCATCTCGAAAAGCATCAGGTGGTTACGCAGGCAGGTCGGGGTAATGGCCGCTGTGCCGTAAGGAGCATATTTTTCGAGTTCCTGTTTCGCAGCATCGCTTGCCACGTAATTCTCGCCCAGGCCGTTTTGAGTCTTGGCCTTGAAGAGCAGGAACCATGCACCGACCGGGCCGTAACCATCCTTGAACCTTGCCGGGGTGAAACGGTTTTCCATCATGGAAAGCTCGGCACCCACCCTCATGCAGAGGTAATACGTGGAGCCGGAGTTCCATACCGGGTACCAAGCGCGGCCTTTACCTTCACCGACTGAACGGGGCTGGTAGATGTTGACAGCGCCGCCGCAGGCCACCATCATTGTCTTGCACTTGATGATGTAAACCTTGTTTTCGCGCACGGAAAAACCGACTGCACCAGCTATCTGGTTCTCGCGGTTCTTGTCGAGGAGCAGTTCAACGATGAAAACACGCTCGAGGATATTCTCTTCGCCGATGGCCTTTTTGGCGGCCTCAGCCACGATCCTCTTGTAGGACTCGCCGTTGATCATTATCTGCCATTTACCTGTGCGGACAGGTTTGGCGCCTTCTTTAAGGGTTCCAAGCTTGAGGCCCTTCTTGCCGTCGAGGTTCTTTCCCTCTGGGGATTTCTTCCAGATGGGCAGGCCCCATTCCTCGAACAGATGTACGGAATCGTCAACATGGCAGCCCAGATCAAAGATCAGGTCTTCCCTGACGATACCCATGAGGTCGTTTCTGACCATGCGGACATAATCATCCGGGGTGTTCTCGCCCAGATAGGTATTGATCGCTGAAAGGCCCTGGGCCACTGCGCCGCTTCTCTCCATGGCGGCCTTGTCCACCAGGAGAACGGTCTGATTATCATCCATCCATTTCTTTACTTCAAAAGCCGCACCGCAGGCAGCCATGCCGCCGCCAACGATAAGGATATCGACTTCCCGCTCTTCTACTTCGGGATCCCTTACGGCCTTGATTTCGCCCAACGGTTTATTCGGTAATGCCATATCTATTCCTCCTTATACGTCTTGCATGATGATCTGTTTGTACGCATGCCCCGAAAAAAAACGGAACCATTGAACAGTTAAACAGTGGCCTGGGGCCTGGGGATCTGGTAACCGTCTTTTTCCTCGGTGGACAGCAGGCCGCTTTCAAGGTCCTGCCCCTTGAGATCTTCGTAGGCGTTGGCCGTTCCTTCAGCAGTGGTGCGAATGGGGAACTTGAACCGCTTGATGACGCCGTTCCTGAACTTACATGTCCACATGACGTCTTCGGTTCCCATCATTGGATAGATGCTGCTTCCCAGGGGCACGAAATCAGCATAACCGCGGACTTCAATGGCTTGGCTGGGGCAGATCTTGACGCAGGAGAAGCATTCCCAGCACTGGTCTGGTTCCTGGTTGTAAGCCTTCATGGTGTTGGGATCGAGGACCATCAGGTCATTGGGGCAGATGTACATACACGCCGTTTTGTCCCCTCCCTTACAACCGTCGCATTTTTCGGCGATTACATAACTTGGCATTCTAAACCTCCTGATTTTCCGATGTTGATAAACAATAGCCGACTAAAACCGATTACCTGTCAAGTTCCTGTTACCCTTGGCACCTCCTTTCTCTCTCCTTGCGGTTCGTATTTGATTAACCTCTTTCCTCCTCTTCCCTGATTTATTACTGCCTTCTGGGGTTCACCACACATACCCCTAAAAATACAATCTATTGAAAATATTCATAATAACTTGAATTCATTATCCTTATAATTAAAGAAGTTTTTGATAGCACCCGCCATGTCGGCTTGTCAAGGAATTTCGATCCCGGGTTTTCTTTGGATTTCAACCTGTTACATAACCATAAAGCATAACAACATATGGTATTAAACCAAGACCGCCTATACCATATCTACCGAAATGACATAAACGCGACCATGGAGGGCGGCTCAGTAAAAAACCGGCCTGCAGCGTTGCGCTTCGCCGGAAAGCGGCTCTATGAAAACACCTCCGGGGCCGGGGTGAGAAACAGCCGTGTTTTCATGACCGGGGGTGATTGCTGCTAATCATGGAACTTTAAAAGTCTATCAATTTACAAGTCTATAAATCGATATATATCCTCGGAACGCGGCATGAAATCCTTGTCAGGATCTCATAGGGTATGGTGCCGCACATGCCAGCCAGTTCTTTTGCATCGATCCGCGAGTCTCCCTGTGCGCCTATTATGACAACTTCATCGCCGGGGGTGATGCCGGGAATATTCCCGGCATCGAGCATGACAAGGTCCATGGTGACCCTGCCGATGACTCTTGCGCGCCGGCCCCGCACGACCATCTCCCCCTTGCTGGAAAACGACCTGTCATAACCGTCGGCATAACCAACCGGAACAGTGGCAATGACCGTATGGCCGGCTGTTTCGGCTGTCCAGCCGTAGCTTACCCTGAAACCAGGGCCAACTTTCTTGGTGTGGATGATCCTTGTCTTGAGGGAAAGCACAGGCTCGATCCTGCCCGCAAGCCTTTCATCCTCTACAGGGGGATAGCCGTACATGGCTATGCCGATCCTGACCATATCAAGCCTGCTTTCAGGCAGGGATATCATGGCCGCGCTGTTCGCCGCATGGCAAATCCCGGGATCAATGCCCGCCTCCTTAAGAGCCTGCAACAGCTTGTTGAAAATAAAAAGCTGCTCGCGGGCATGACCGGCCCCGGGGTCGTCTGCGCATGCGAAATGGGTATAAATCCCTTTCAACTCTATGTAAGGCAAATCACATACCGCCTTTATTTCAGCGCACAATCCATCAACACCGCCTCCTGCTGGCCCATTTTTGGCCACGGCCTCCGGCAGGAAACCGAGGCGTCCCATACCTGTATCGATGTTGACATGCACGCCTGCAGTCCTGCCGATGCTTCCTGCTGCGGCAGATACCTGTTCCGCCTGCCTGCGGGAAAAGATAGTGAGGATAAGACCGGCTTCCACCGCCTTTGGCACGCACTCGGGCGGTACCGAACCGAAAATCAATACAGGAGACGTTATCCCGGCTGCTCTCAGCTCAAGCCCCTCTCCCAGGCGGGCCACGCCCAGCATATCCGCACCGGCTTCGACCGCCGCCCTGGCGGTTTCAACCGCACCGTGGCCATAGGCATCGGCTTTTACTACAGCCATCAGGCCCACCCCTGGCCCGGCCATGCTTTTCAAGACCTTGACATTCCGCCTCAATGCCCCCAGGTCCACCTCGGCCCACAGGTCATAGGGTGTCCTGAGAACGGGATACTGCTTCATCTTGTCATCTTCCATGAGCATTACGGCCCAGCCGCCCCCCTGAGTATCTCCTGTCGAGCCCGCGGTATTGAAGCGCTTCGAGGATATGAGCGGAGCTGATGCCATCTGATCCTTCAAGATCCGCAATTGTACGGGCTATCTTCAAGACCCTGTGATAGGCCCTGGCAGAAAGCCCGAGCCTGTCAACGGCCTTCTCCAGCAATGCCGCGCTCTTTTTCGAAATCGGGCAGTATTTCCTTATGTGCCTGGTTGACATGCCTGCATTGATCTTTATCTGTGACCCGGCAAACCTTGCTCCCTGTATCTTTCTTGCAGCCGTGACCCTCTTCCTGATGGAGGCCGAAGGTTCTCCGGGATCCCTGCCGGCAAGATCCCGGTAGGTCACGGCGGGGACCTCCACGTGGATATCTATCCTGTCGGCAAGGGGACCTGAAATCCTGCTCCTGTATCTTTGCACCTGGTACGCACTGCAGGTGCATTCCCTGGATGGATCGCCGTGGTAACCGCACGGACACGGATTCATGGCTGCGATCAGCATGAAATCCGCCGGAAAAGTAATGCTCGCAGATGCCCTGGAGATGGTTACACACCTGTCCTCCAAAGGCTGGCGAAGGACCTCGAGAACCGATTTCTTGAATTCAGGTAACTCGTCTAAGAAAAGAACACCCATGTGCGCGAGGCTTACCTCGCCGGGCTTTGGAACGCCGCCCCCGCCGATAAGTCCCGCATCAGAAATGGTATGGTGGGGAGATCGAAAGGGCCTATGGGATACAATGGCGCTTCCCCCGGGCATCAACCCGGCTACACTGTAGACCCTGGTGACCTCCAGGGCCTCTGCAAGGGTCATCGGCGGTATTATCCCTGCAAACCTCCTTGCAAGCATGGTCTTTCCGGATCCAGGGGGGCCCACCATGATAAGGTTATGCCCGCCTGCCGCGGCCACCTCAAGGGCGCGCTTCACATGCTCCTGCCCCGCCACCTCGGAAAAATCAGAAGGCATCTCCCTGCCGGAATCCAGCTCCCTTTCCGGATCAACCTCTACCGGGCTGATTTCAATTGCGCGGCACAAAAAGCCGACAGCCTCTGAAAGATGTTTTACGGGAAACACCGAAAGCCCGCTCACCACAGCGGCCTCGAGGCTGTTCTCTTCAGGAAGTATGATTCCGGCAATCCCTGCGTTCCTGGCCGCCATGGCCATGGAAAGAGCCCCTGCCACAGGCTTTACCCTGCCGTCTAAGGCCAACTCGCCGAGCATCAGATACCCGCCCAGGGCATCCCCCGGGATTGTATCGCTTGCGGCAAGGATGCCGCATGCAATGGGAAGGTCGAACCCGGTCCCTTCCTTCCTGATATGTGCAGGAGCAAGGTTTACGGTGATCCGTCCCGGGGGGAAAACATAACCCGAGTTTGTGATTGCGGCCTTTACCCGCTCGCGGCTCTCGCGGACCGAGGTTTCTGCAAGACCCACCATGGTGAAAGACGGCAACCCCTTTGCAATATCAACCTCGACTTCCATCAGGAAGCCGTCTATCCCTAAGACGGAACCGCTGTATACCCTGGCAAGCAACCCTATAAGCCCCGGTGATTTTACAAATTACATGAGAAGCCGCGCCCAGCCGAGTAGTCCAGCCGCGCAAACACACGAAGAAAACGATTCAAGCATGTGTATATAGCAGAGACTCATGGCCCAAACAACGGCAAACCGCTTATGAGCCGTATTTACAAAAAAACACCCCCAGATCCGGGGTGAAACACGGTCTATATTGCATACCCGGGGGGGGCGGGGATAAACCCCGCCCCTACGAAAAACAAGGGAGTTGGTGAGGTATGCAA
>CAYVIE010000077.1:0-13429 GCA_964451355.1 uncultured Desulfobacteraceae bacterium | reverse complement strand
ACTGGCAGGAAACATACGAGAAATTCATAATCTGGAGGTTAGGCAAAACGCCTGGAAATAAAGAGTCGTGCCGGAGAGAGGACTCGAACCTCCACGGGGATACCCCCACTAGACCCTGAACCTAGCGCGTCTACCAATTCCGCCACTTCGGCATTAACCAAAGAAAATATACACCAAAAGGCGTTTTTAAACAACTATTCAGGACAGAATACTGTCAAGACAGAAATCCTATAAAGATACAGAGAAGAAAATCTTTTTTCTTTTAGCATGTTGATTAAAAAGTAAATTTTTTCTATATACCTTCAATCCGAATTTGTCAAGAATTTAATATGTAAAAGGCGGGCTTTAAATGAAGATATATCAAGGGATTGATCAGATCAAGGAACCATTTCACAACGCAGTTGTGACCATAGGCAATTTTGACGGCGTACACAAAGGTCACCAGGCCATATTCAACAAGGTTAAACAAAAGGCTTCAATGCTTGGTGGATCATCCGTTGCCGTGACCTTTGAGCCGCATCCTTTAAAGGTGCTGAAAAAAGACGCCGCCCCTCCCCTTATAACCCTATGGGAACAAAAGACGGAGCTGATATCGGCTTGTGGTATTGATATACTTGTCACGATAAAATTTGACATGAACTTCGCCTCTCTTGAGCCAAAGGATTTTGTTAAAGAGATACTAGTCGACAAGATCGGCATGAAAGCGATCGTAATAGGCAAAGATTATGCCTTTGGAAAGGATCGCAAAGGTGACGTGTCCATGCTGGTGGAACTTGGGGCAAGTTACGGATTTGAAGTGATAATCGTTGACTGGATTGAACCTGCAGGAACGGATGGAATGCGCATCAGCAGTACACGTATCAGGGAGATCATATCCAATGGTCTGGTTGAAGAAGCATTCAGCTACCTGGGAAGACACTACCAGCTTCGCGGAACTGTTACAACTGGAAGAAACCGGGGCGGCCGTCTTCTCGGCTTTCCCACAGCAAACCTGAGACTTGCAGATGAACTATGCCCGAAATCAGGAGTGTATGCTGTTACGGTTGAAGCGGAATCCAAGCTTTATCCAGGTGTCGCAAATATCGGTTACAGTCCGACATTCTCAGATCTCGTGTTTACTGTGGAGGTGCATATCCTCGATTTTTCCGGTGACCTGTATGGAAGATCCATCCGGGTGAATTTTATTTCAAGGATAAGGGATGAAATTCGCTTTAACAGCATAGATGATTTAAAAAATCAGATCAGAAAAGATATTGAAAAGGCAAGGGAGATACTTTCTGTCAATATGCCCGCGGCCGGATCATAATCAAACAGGGCAAATCGTAATTATTTATATACTTATCATGCAAATACCCCGGACCGGGTTAAACCGCCCACAGCTATAGCAAGGACTTCATATGAGTCCCTCATAATAAGAATTTTCATCGAAAAAACAACCGAGAGGATTGAAATGGTTTTAGAGATTTTGACTTATCCTGATCCGTTTCTAAGAAAAAAGGCGAAACAGATAGAAAATATAGATGACAGCATTCAAAAGATTATCGAGGACATGGCAGATACCATGTACGAAGCTCCTGGTGTCGGGCTTGCAGCAACCCAAGCAGGCTTTGATATTCAGCTCATTATCTATGATCCTCAACCAGATCCGGTGGTCCGAAACTACAATGTTTTGATCAATCCCAAGATTGTAGAAGCGTCTGGAAGTGCCGTCTCGAAAAACGAAGGCTGCCTGAGTGTTCCGGGATACCGTACTGATGTGAAACGCTATGCAAGCATCATTGTAAGAGGCAAGGACAGGAACGGCAATGATGTGGAAATTGATGCCGATGGGATGCTCGGTTTTATACTCCAGCATGAGATCGATCACCTCAACGGGATTCTGTTCATAGACCGCATCAGCTCCCTGAAAAGACAGCTTTATTTAAAGAAGCTGAAAAAAATGCAAAAGGCCCGCTGATGAATACTATAGAGAATCTCAACATTGTCTTCATGGGGACTCCTGAATTTGCGGTTCCTTCCTTGAAGGGTGTTGTTGATTACGACTGCAATCTTCTTTTTGTGGTCACTCAACCCGACCGGCCCAAAGGAAGAGGCCGTAAACTCGCTTTTTCGCCTGTCAAGAAGACAGCTCTCCAGCTTGGTATCGACGTTGTCCAGCCTGTATCTGTAAAAGATCCGGAATTCGAGTCGCTTCTTGTAAACGCAGGGGCCGATCTCTTCATCGTGGCGGCCTTTGGGCAAATCCTACCCAAAAAAATATTAGAGATTCCCCGCTTTGGCGCAATAAATCTCCATGCTTCCTTGTTGCCGAAATACAGGGGAGCTTCTCCTATTCAATGGGCAATCTTAAACGGAGAAAAAGAAACAGGCGTTACAAGCATGCTGATGGACAAGGGGCTCGATACCGGTGAGATTCTCGTTATGAAAAAAACACCTATATTCCCTGATGACACGGCAGCTACTCTTCATGACAGACTATCCATACTTGCAAGAGATGTGCTTTTTGAAACCCTTGATTTATTAAAGAAAGGGGAGTTAAGACCTGTGGCCCAGGATCATTCAAAGGCTACATATGCGCCTCTACTCAGGAAATCCGATGGACATATCGACTGGACCCGGCCTGCCGAATACCTGGAGCGTTTTGTAAGAGCCATGAATCCCTGGCCAGGAGCCTTCACCTTTCATAATGACCGGAGGTTCACCATATACAAATCTGCCATAGAGCCCATAAAGACCACCGAACCTCCTGGAACGGTCGTAAGGAGTTTTCCTGGAGAACTCGTTGTGGCCACTGGAGATCAAGGGCTGAAGATCCTTGAAATCCAGGCAGCTTCAAGTAAAAGAATGTCAATAGAGGAATTTCTTCGCGGTAATTCCCTCCCGCCCGGCACCCGGCTGAAATGAAAAAAAAAGATCCGCGCAAATCCGCTGTCGAAATCCTTTATCAGGTATTGAATAAAGGGGTTCCGTTGGACAAGGTGTTGAGGGACAGGTTCGGTACAAGCCAGACCCGCCTTTCCCAGGATGATCTTGGGCTTTGTTATGCCATCATCTTCGGGGTATTGAGGTTAAAAAAGCATCTTGATGAATGTATTGCCGAAGAATCAAGGATCGGGCTGAAACGAATAGAGGCTGCTGTTTTAAATATTTTAAGGATAGGAATCTACCAGATTCTTTATCTGGACCGGGTTCCGGATTCAGCGGCTGTTAATACATCCGTTGAACTCGCCAGACGAATGGCATCTTCACGGGCGACAGGTTTTGTAAATGCCGTGCTGAGATCGGTTTGCAGAAATAAAACCAGGCATAAAGCATTCAACCCCGAATCATTGATTCCGCCATGGATAACAGAAAGATGGCGCAAGCGTTACGGAAAAAAAAGAACCGCGTCAAAATGCGCCGCCCTTATCACCCCTCCCCGCTTAACCATAAGGGTTAACCCGTTTCAGGAACCCAGAGAACGTGTTTTAGCCATATTGAAGTCCGCAGGGATTGAGGCAAAACCCACATCGTTTGCTTCGCTTGGAATAAGGATCGAATCTCCTGTATCAAGCATCTCGTCTATCAGGGGATTTTCCAGCGGGCTCTTTTCAATACAAGACGAAGCCGCCCAGATGGTAACGGAAATTCTTGCCCCTTTTCCTGGTGATACAGTGGTTGACGCATGCTGCGGGATGGGAACAAAGACCGCCCATATTTCACAACTCATGCAAAACAAGGGATTAATCATTGCCGCAGACAGGTCATATGCGAAACTACTGAAAGCCGTTAGTGAATTTACCAGAATCGGTTCCAGCAACATAACGCTTTTACAATGGGACCTGTCCCGGCCGTCTATTTCCGACAAATCGGCCATGAAGGTTCTCGTTGACGCGCCATGCTCCGGTATGGGCGTAATACGGCGCAACCCCGACATAATGTGGCATGTCTCACCATCTGACCTGCAAAGATTGGCCAATATCCAGATTGATCTTTTAAAGCATGCCTCCAGCATGGTTAAGGCTGGGGGCATATTGATCTATGCGGTTTGCAGTACAGAACCTGAAGAAACAACAGAAGTTGTTGAGAAATTCCTCGAATCCGGTAATGATTTCAAGCCTGATCCGGGCCATGATGTGGTCCCTTCTGCTATACAATCACTTGCCCGGGGAGACGGTATCTACTCAACCGAGGATCATGAAGAAATCATGGATGGATTCTTTACCGCCAGATTTTGCAGAAAAAAATGATAAGAAGGGTATTATATACAACATGCCTGATAATCTTTTTCGTGACCGTATCGGGCATTTTTTCCTACATGACCATCAGGTTCCTCGTGGGGGGACAACCTGATGTATCTGTTCCTGATGTCTCTGGTCTGCATGTTATCGATGCCATAAAAACAGCAACTGACCTGGGGCTCAATATCAGGATAGAACGGCTCGAGTATTCCTCCAGGATCCCTGCAGATCATGTCATTTCCCAAAGGCCTCTTGCGGGCATGGACGTCAAGAAAGGAAGAGATATCAACCTTGTTATCTCCAAAGGCGCTGCAATGACTGACATGCCTGATCTGAAAAATTATACCTTGAAACAGGCCAGGCTGCTTGCCATTGAAACCGGCCTTGGTGACATAAAAATTACAAGGACCAGCCATCCGATTGTACCCGAGGAGAAAATCATATCGCAATGGCCTCTTCCTGGAATGACCGTTGCAAAAGGATCTGCTTTGGATCTTCTTGTCAGTACAGGGCCTGCCCAAAAAGCATATATAATGCCTGATCTTTCGGGCTTACAGGTAGATCAGGCGGCACTGGCGCTTTCGCGATATCATCTTGTTATAACAGATATAAATGCTGTATATGAGGAGAGCGTAACCGGAAAAACAATAACAGGGCAGTACCCACTACCAGGCTCCAGGATTAAGGCCGGCGATCCTGTAAGGGTTATTGTTGCAATGAACAGGGCATCTGCCGGTCTTTTCGCGGAAAATTTTTGCAAGCTTGTGGTTTTGCGTTTGCCATCCGGCATATTAAAACATCACGTAAAAATCGACATGGTATGGAATGGTATCAAAAGCACTCTCACAGACGGATGGATGAAGCCGGGCACTGAACTATGGATGATTATACCGTGGGACCCTGCATGCGCTCTTTTCGTCTATTTGAATGGAAAGCTTACGCAAACCGAGGCTTACGGTACGCGGTTACGTATAAATCGATGAAGATCATCATGGAAAGAATCTTATTTATTCGGGTACCAAAACGAGGATAAAAAATATGATTGCTCCTTCTATACTATCGGCTGATTTCTCAAAGCTTGGTGAAGAAATCGAAGCTGTCACTCATGCCGGTGCTGACTGGCTTCACATAGACGTAATGGACGGCAGGTTTGTTCCTAACATCACCTTTGGGTCTCCTGTGATCTCTGCTGTAAGGGACGCTACGGACATACCATTTGATGTGCATCTTATGATAGTGGAGCCTGAAAAATATATAAACGACTTTGCCAAAGCAGGTGCAGACTTGATTTCCGTACATGTTGAGGCCTGCTTGCATCTGCACAGGACAATTGAAATGATAAAAAACGCCGGGTGCAGGCCCGGTGTTGCGTTGAATCCTGCAACAGATCTTTCCACGGTGGAGTGGATACTCGAGGATCTGGATTTTGTCTTGCTTATGAGTGTGAACCCGGGTTTTGGCGGCCAGAAATATATACCTTCTGTTACAGGAAAAATTGCGGCGTTGAAGAATATGATCAGGAAGACAGGGAAAGAAATACTTATCCAGGTTGACGGCGGTATCAATTCCAACACCATAGGAGAGGCTGCAGCAGCCGGATGTGATGTGTTTGTTGCTGGTTCCGCTGTCTTTACTGGCAGTGATTACAGGAAAAACATCGACACATTGAAAAATGGAATCATAGCGGCAAAGGCCATGGTTACATGATTAAGGGTATCCTGTCCTCATGACGGAAACTTGTGGGAGGTTTTCCAAAAATAATCAGACAGAAGAGTGTGATATGAGCAAAAAAATTCTTGTTATACACGGTCCCAATCTTAACATGCTCGGATCACGGGAACCCGAACATTATGGAACATTGACCCTTGATGCCATCAATGCCATGCTGATGGAGCATGCTGGTTTGCTGGAAGTCGATCTGGAAATTTTTCAATCGAATCATGAAGGTGAAATAATCGAAAAAATCCAGGAAAAAACCGGGAATGTTGACGGCATCGTCATCAATCCTGCTGCTTATACCCATACCAGCGTGGCGATAAGGGATGCTTTAATGCTTCATTCTGTACCAGTCATTGAGGTCCACCTCTCGAATATACACAAACGTGAAGGGTTCAGGCACAAGTCCATGCTGGCCGATATTGTTACCGGCCAGATAACCGGACTCGGGCCCAAGGGTTATATCTATGCTTTAGACGCCGTTGTAACAGCAGCCAACAAAAGCGCCTGATCCGTCTGGCATGACCCGTGCATCGAAAAATATGCTCTTCCTTCTTGCCGCTGGTCTTTTATGCTCACAAGTCGTTTTCACCATAATATTGTACCTTCACAATCTTGCCTGGCATGATCGATTACTGGCACTCGACACGGCAGGATACATGATAGTCCCAGGCAGACTCATTTATGAGGGTATGCTGAACCTGAAGCCGGCAGTATGCGGAGCGATCTTTTTCACTCTCTCATTTGGGGCATTCATATCTCTTTCTGCGGCCTTGCTTATCCGGCTTTCTGATTTCTTACATTTGGGCACGAAATCACGCATGATTTTTTTTGTTCTGTTTTTGTCCGCCGTATTGATCTTGTTGAATATCAACGGCTGGAACCCTTATGCATCCTGTGCTGTTATTGTTATTTTTATGTTCATGACAGCTATATCCCGGCCGACCCCTTGCACCACTGATGAATCAGCTATCTGCAACAAGAACAGCATCAAGGAAACCGGAGTTGGTACTGTTTCTCATACTTATTGCAAGTTCAACCCATCGATTCCGATACACTTTGTGGCGGTTGCTATTATTATTGCCTGCTGGGCCCCCCATGCTGACAGGGATCTATTTGTGGATGTACGCGATCATCTTTTGCTTGGATCCGCTCCCGGAAGGCTGGTTAATGATTTCTATTATAAGTATACGTTATATCCGGCTGAGGTGTTCAAGACATACAACCAGAAGCTGATATGCGCCTACAGGCCGGAGAATGGAGAGGTTTCCAGAAGACTTAAGTCCTTGCTGGAAAGATACGATTACCTTGAAATCAAGCCGGGAGACCCGGTCCTGCCTGATATCTACATCACTGAAAGCAAGGAATCGATCATTTTCAAGGACCCCGTTTCCGGAAAGATATTAAAAGTACCCGGAAAAGAGTTTATCCTGCGGCCGAATGAATTGCTAAAGCTTGTTTCAGCAAGGCTTGACAAGAATCGCATCTTTCGGGTGTTTACCTTTGCAGGACTTGTTTTTGCTCTACCAGTATGTCTTTATATATTTTTGTATTCCTTTTTCAGAAAATTATTTAGCATGTTCGGATTTCCCGGGGCGGCAGTGCTTGGGGTAATCTGTACCACAGGCTTGTTCCTTGCTCCCCTGACCGCCATGGGCCCAGCCTTCAACCCTGAAAAAACCGGAATAGCAAAGATTAAATCATTGGCTGCAAATAAAGATTGCCATATGATAAGAAATGCGCTCATGGCTGCAAGCAGATCAGGTGTTGACCCGCTTGAACTGGGTGATTACAGGCGCTTTATGAAAAGTACTTGTGCTCCGGTACGCTATTGGTTTGCCCAGGCGCTTGCTGCCGGCAAAAAGGCCAAGGCAAAGGAGATACTATTGTATCTCACCAGGGACCCTTGTATTAACGTAGCTTGCCAGGCTTATTACAGTATGGGCAGATCACGTAACAAAGAATATATACCCTTTATTCTGAGTCGAATAAAAAGCATACAGCATCCATATCTGCAATGGTACGCATACAAAGCACTAAAACACCTGGGCTGGCACCAGCGGAATTCGGCCACAAGCCTTTTGCGATTATTACCGCCATCGTATTCATCATAGAGATAGCCGGATCTTTTGTATTTCCCAAGGCCTCCCTTGCCACGATCGCCTTAACCCGGATCGCAGATGTCATCGCAATTCTCTTGGTCTCCTATATGTTCAGGGATGGGATCCAACTTCCCGGGATATTTCCCATGAAAATAAGGAGCGGTCTCTTTTCAGGAATAAAATGGTCGCTGTTTTTGGGTTTTACCGTTCTTGCATCAGGGTTGATCATTTATTTTGCCGGGACCAATCCGTTTGAACTACTGAATATTCATATTCCGAATAACAACCAACAGATTGTATGGCTTTTTGTGGCAGGTGGTCTGGTTAGTCCCGTGGCTGAAGAACTTTTTTTCAGGGGGGTGATTTTCGGGTACTTCAGAAGATGGGGATTCTTATTTGCGCTTGTCGCAAGTACAACAATTTTTGCAGGGCTTCATACCACCCCACAAATACCTTGGGTCCAGGCCGCCGGGGGAGTGCTCTTTGCTTTTTCCTATGAAAAATCAAAAAATATTATAACGCCGATAATAATCCACCAGACCGGCAACATGGCTATTTTCACCCTTGGTCTTATTGCATCAACCGGCATCGTCACATGATTTCCCATTCAACGCAGACCTGATGGTTATCGCCATTCTAACAGGATCAACAGGTTTATTTAGATAGGCAGCAATGCCAATAGATTCAGTACGTTTGCCTTCCATTCTTGAAGAATAACCTGAACATAATATCACGGGAATTCCAGGACGCATGGCAAGAATTCGTTTTGCCAATTCATCCCCGGGTGAATCCGGCATGGTAATATCTGAAATCACCAGGTCGAAATAATCGGGCTTACTTGAAAACTTTGCAGCTGCTTCGCGGGCGCATGTTGCTGTCTCCACGCTGTAACCTAAAAATTCCAGAAGTTCCTTTACGGAATCAATGACATCCGGTTCATCATCCACAAGAAGAATGGATTCATCCCCGCCGGGCATACTTCCATACTCTGTACTGAAGCCGGTATAATCATCCGGGCTTCCGGTTTTGTTCATATCAGCTATTTGGGGCAACCATACAATAAAACTTGTTCTACAGCCTGGTATGCTTTCAAAGGTTATGGTTCCACCGTGTTTTCTCGCTATGCCCTGGGCTACAGCAAGGCCAAGTCCGGTTCCTGTACCTTTTTCCTTTGTAGTGAAATAGGGATCGAAAATCCTTTCAGCTATGGAATCAGGTATACCAGGCCCTGTGTCAGAAACGATCAACCTTGTATATGTACCTGGCTTAAGACCCGAAGGGACGCCCAGGGACTTTTTTGTGATTATTTTGGCGTCCGCCCCTATTTCCAGAATCCCCCCTGTTTTCTCCATTGCCTGGCCCGCATTCGTACACAGGTTCATAAGGACCTGATGGATTTGCCCAAAGTCACCCATTACACGGCCGATGTCATGTGCTATATTCTTCTTTATGCTAATTGAACTTGGCAACATGGCTTTCATCAGCCTGGCAACATCTTGGATTACAACAGAAACATCCACCGGAACCTTTTTAGGCTCCTGATGCCTGCTTATGGTCAGGATCCTGCTGACCAGATCCTTTGCCCTGTTGGCGGCTTTGAGCGCCTGTGATTGATATCTGAATATCTTGGTCTCCTTGTCGATTTTCAGCAGTGTTAACTCAATATATCCTAATATTGCCGATAAGATATTATTGAAATCATGGGCGATGCCTCCGGCAAGAGTGGCGATCGCCTCCACCTTTTGTGCTTCACGAAGCTGTGACTCGAGTTTACGCTGCCAGGTGACGTCATGCATCACGGCAATTATCCTGTATTCATCTGAAATTTGTATCATTCTGGCAAAGAGTTGAATTATATACGGTTCATTCTTTTGCAAAGATATGCTGAGCTCAAAGGAATCCACCCTCCCCTGCCTGGTTATCTCCTCAATAAACCCTTGGAAGGGATCGGCTGGAAAACCTATATCAAGGCAGGATTTCCCTATGACTTCGAACCGGTTCCACCCGAAAAATTCAAGGAATCTCTGATTCACATCGATCAGGTTACCCGTGAGGTCTATCAGAATTATCGGTTCGGGGGAAAGATTGAACAGATGTCTGAACTTGATTTCACTCGAGCGAAGAGCTTTCTCGATCTTTTTTTGCTCGGATAGATCTACTGCAACGTAGAGATACCCTACACTGGATTCGGTGGAACACGGAAGAAAGGATAAACAAGTAAAATGCGATGGAAACACAGACCCATCCGAACGCTTCAAAGGAATTTCTATGGAATGTTGTCCTTTCTGGGAAGCCATCTTAACAGAAGGGATAAATTCCCTTATATAATCCCCCCTGTTAAAAAATATTTCCATTGATTTGCCATCAAGATCCCTTTTTGAATACCCGAGCATGTCTGCCCAGGCGGTATTCGTAAAAGTAATTTTTTGTTCATCATTTACAGTGACAACGCCGTCCTTGATAGATTCCAATATATTTTCAGCATGTGTGCAGCGCTTTTTTATCTCATTGAAGCTGGTTTGGTCAGTAAAATGCACATAGAAACAGTTCTTGGGTCCCCGCTGTAGTTTATGCGCCCGAACAAGAAAAAACGCGTCCCTTTCTCCGGTCTTAAGCCGGGTTTCAATGCTGTAAAAAGATCTTTCAGCCGCTGTCCTGATTAGTCTTTTTAATTCCGGGGCTGAAAACGGGTAAGATCCATGATTCTGTTCGCTTCCGGGAACTTGACCGAAGTACTCCTTAAAGGCCTTGTTCGCATAAACGATCATTCCGGATGAAGATATATAGAAACATACCGGGTCACTGATGAATTCCATGACACGGGGCGCCGGCATAAACCATAAAATGCGCCTTTTGAGAAAAGCGTAGGCAAGGGCGGCACAAAGTAAAAGAAAAAATACTGCTGTAATAATATAAAATATGCCGGGCATAATATCCCTGTTTATTTAAACCTGGATCTGCGAGCTTTCGCTCCTGCGCCAAATGCGCGAAGACAAACCGGCCGATAATAGCAATAAACTATATCAGCTGGCTGCCGGCAAAGCATATGGCATGCGAGCGGAAGCTCCAAGGGGCGGCCGATGTTTCAAGTTAAAAAACACCGCCTGGCACGGATCCGGGATATAGTTCAACCTCTGATTTATTCTAAATATTGAAGAACAATTCCAAGCATTCTTCTTATGGGTTCAGCTGCTCCCCACAACAACTGATCCCCAACAGTAAACGCGGATATATATTCAGACCCAATGTTCAACTTTCTTATTCTGCCGACAGGAATATCAAGTGTACCAGTTACTGCGGCTGGTGTGAGATTCTTTACGGTAGCCTCCGGAGTATTTTCTATGACCTTGACCCAGTCATTAGCAGAAGAGATTATTGCTTCTATCTCATCGAGAGGAACCTCACTGTTGAGTTTTATGGTCATTGCTTGGCTGTGGCAACGCATAGAACCGATTCTGACACATATACCGTCAACCGGAACCGGATTCTCTGATTCCAGAATTTTGTTTGTCTCTACAAACCCTTTCCATTCTTCGCGTGACTGCCCCGAAGGCATCGGAGTATCAATCCATGGTATAAGGCTGCCGGCAAGTGGAACTCCGAAGTTGCTCGCCGGGAACCCGGGCGACCGCATTGTGTCGATAACCTTCCTGTCAAGCTCAAGTATGGCAGAGGCGGGATCATTCAACAGGTCACGGGAGGCTTCACCTATGACAGCCATCTGAGCCACAAGTTCTTGCATATTCCTGGCTCCGGCGCCTGAAGCCGCCTGATATGTCATGGAAGTGACCCACTCAACCAGCTTTTCCCTGAAAAGCCCTCCTATTGCCATGAGCATCAGGCTGACAGTACAGTTCCCGCCGATAAAATCTTTTATGCCAGACTCCAGAGCTGCATCGATAACATGCCTGTTTACCGGATCGAGTACAATAACGCTCCCTGTTTCCATCCGCAAGGCAGATGCAGCATCAATCCAATAACCGCCCCATCCCCTGGATCTGAGTTCCGGATAAACTTTTTTTGTGTATGCACTGCCTTGACAGGTGACAATTATATCCATGGATGACAATAATGATACATCATTCGCATCGATAACCGGAGGGGCGTCAACACCCACATCAGGTGCGGGTTTTCCAGCCTGGGTGGTTGAAGCAAAATAAGGATCGAATCCTTTAAAGTCATTTTCTTTTTTCATCCTGTCCATCAGGACCGACCCAACCATTCCGCGCCATCCAACAAAACATACCTTGATCATATCTCGCATCTCCACAATTGATTTATCCAAACTTGTTTATTCAAAAGCGGTCTATAAATTTCTATGTTGATACTATTTACATGTCAATAGTGTTTGGACTGAATTCCCTGATGATTGACAGAATAAGAAAACTTATCAATATAAGCAGGTTTTCAGTGGCCTTAAAAAACGGCGTATTGAGGTCTCCTTTTTAATATCAAGGCGGACCAATCGTTTTCTGTACAATGCCATTGAAGTGAAAAAAACTTTCTGTAATGAGTTGCAAGGTCCTCAATTTCATCACTATGAATCCCGGATAGAACCGCGATTGCTCCAGGCTTTGAAATCTTTGCAACATGGGTAAAAATCTTTTTTAAGCCAGGTAGACGAAGATTTGCTACAACAAGATCAAATTCCTGGCGGATCTCTTTTGTTGTCATGTTCATAACCTGGAAGCGTCCGGTAAGGTTATTTATCTGAGCGTTCAGCTCAGCTTCATATATGGCGCATGGGTCAATATCGATGCCAATGGCCCGTTCGACACCAAGTCTCAACGTGGCAAGCCCTAGTATACCCGATCCGGTTCCGATATCAATCATGTTGACAACTTTTTGGGGAGTGGAAATCCTTTCACAAACTATCATGTCAATAACCTGGAGGCAAAGGCGGGTGGTAGGATGCCGTCCGTCCCCAAAAGCCGATCCCCTGGAAATGTAAAGAAGTTTCTCTCCCGGTTGCAGGGCAGTATCAACCCCCGGAGGAGCTATCACAAGATGATCGGAGACCCTTACGGGCCGGTTGTAAGAAATATTTATTATACATCGGCCATTGCTAAAAAAATATTCTATTTCAGAACGTTCCACTAAATTTTTAAGACACTTTTTTGCAGCATGTGGAGAAATCTTAAATGAGCGGGAAATAAACATATATAGTTCATGTGGTGTTATGCCACTTGGACTTTCTTTTAACAAAGACAACACAGCACTTCTGATCTTATCACCTGTTTGTCCGGACTCACAATAATCGGCCATCCCTATATTCCTGGAAGAATATCTCGAGAAAGTCATCATTAGTTGACGGCTCCGTAAAAAGTCCGTCTGCCGCGTTGCGCTTCGCCGGAAAGCGGCTTGCCGTACTTTTAGTACGCCTCGCCTTTT
>CAYVIE010000076.1:0-13560 GCA_964451355.1 uncultured Desulfobacteraceae bacterium | reverse complement strand
GAACAGCACAGATCCTCTCTGACAAGGCGTTTTGCAACGCTTTGATATCGTTGAACGGAACGAATTCGAAGCCTTCGAGTATCGGCTCGAATCCTTCCCTGACCTTTTTCTGGCCAGTTGCAGATAGGGCGGCAAACGTCCTGCCATGAAACGACTGCTCCATGGCAATGATCTTCCATCGTTTTGTCTTGCCCTGGTCGAAAAAGTATTTCCTGGCGAGCTTGATCGCGGCTTCGTTGGCTTCCGCCCCGCTGTTGCAGAAGAAAACCCTGTCTGCAAAACTGTGTTCCACCAGCCATTTTGCAAGCTCCACCTGGGGGACTGTGTAATACAGGTTGGAGACATGGATAAGAGTGTCGGCCTGGTCTGCTACTGCCTTGGCGATACTGTCCACAGCATGGCCGAGATTGCATACAGCTATGCCGGCGACAAAATCAGTATACTCGTTTCCCTCGGCATCCCAGAGCAGGCAGCCCTTGCCCCTGACAAAGACAACCGGAAACCGCCTGTATGTCCCGGCGATCACCCTGTCTGCGGCTTCCATGATTTCACGGCTCATATTCATCTGCAAAGCCCCCGCAAAGCCATTGGTTACGATGTTGAGAACAGACCGCTATCTTTCGGGCCTGCAAGCAGCAGTACGCAAGATCCCTGAAAGTTCCAGGCCCGGTTTGAATGAATTTCACAATAAATATAAAGACTATCTCACAACCTCGGTGCCGATGCCCTGGTCGGTGAAAAGCTCCAGAAGCAGGGCATGACGTATGGTGCCGTTTATTATCTGAACCTTTTCCACCCCGTTTTTCAAGGCGTCAGAAGCATACTCTATCTTCGGTATCATCCCTCCCGATATCATGCCCGAATCAATCATTGCAGGAATATCAGCAACCCTGACCGAAGAAACAAGCTTTCCGGAATCATCGAGGATCCCGTCAACATCGGTCATGTATACAAGCCGTCCTGCGCGCAGAGCCGAAGCAACCTTTGCCGCCACCAGGTCCGCGTTTATGTTGTAAGTCTCACCACTGCTTCCCGATCCAACGGGCGCAATAACCGGGATGAATCCCTGACCGGAAAGGGTGTCGATCAGGCTGGTATCGACCCGGGTGACCGTTCCCACAAGGCCGGGATCGATGATCTCCGGGGGCGCACCCTGTGCAGGGGTGTGGACTATCTTCAGTTTTTCCGCCGAGATGAGCATGCCATCCTTTCCGGAAAGCCCCACTGACCTGCCGCCAAGGCGGTTGATCTGGGCAACGATCTCCTTGTTGACCTGACCGCCCAGGACCATCTCCACAACATCCATTGTCTCCTCATCGGTAAAGCGCATCCCGCGGACAAATTTAGGGCTTATCCCCAGCTTTTCGAGCATCCTGTTTATCTGGGGTCCGCCGCCATGCACCACAACCGGATTGATGCCGATAAGTTTGAGCAGGGTGATGTCCCGTGCAAACTCCACCTTGAGTTCCGGATCCACCATGGCATGACCGCCGTACTTCACTACTATGGTCATCCCGGAAAAACGCCGGATGTAGGGCAGCGCCTCTATCAATATGTCTGCAACACTTGGAGTCATCGTCTGATTTGAATCACAGGATATAGCGGCTCAGGTCCACGTCTTTCTTGATCCCGCTCAAGCGTTCAACCACGAATTCCCGGTCAATGACAACCCTTTCCCCGCTTCTGTCAGGTGCGTCAAAAAGCAGGTCCTCGAGCAGGTGCTCCATCATGGTGTGAAGCCGTCTGGCCCCTATGTTTTCTGTCCTTTCATTGACTTCCTCGGCAGCAAGAGCGATCTCCTCCACCGCCTCGGGCGTAAATTCTATTTCAACGCCTTCGGTCTTGAGCAGTTCTTTGTACTGCAACAAAAGCGCGTTTTTCGGTTCGGTAAGAATCCTGACAAACTCGTTTCTGCCCAGGGGATCGAGCTCCACGCGGATCGGGAAGCGTCCCTGCAACTCGGGAATCAGATCCGACGGCTTGCTCATGGAAAACGCGCCTGATGCTATAAACAGGATATGATCAGTCTTTACAGGGCCGTACTTGGTGTTGACAGTGCTCCCTTCCACGATGGGCAAAAGATCCCTCTGGACCCCCTCCCTGGAAACGTCAGGGCCGTGACCGCTTTCCCTTCCCGCTATTTTGTCTATCTCGTCTATGAATATTATTCCGGAATTTTCAACAAGGGCTATAGCGTCTTTCACCACCTTTTCCATGTCCACCAGGTCCTGGGCCTCCTGCTGGGTGAAAAATTCCAGCGCCTCTTTTACAGTCATGCGCCTCTTTTTGGATGAGCCTTTTGGCATCAGACTGCCGAGCATATCCTTGAAATTGATTCCCAGTTCCTCGATACCGCTGGAAGAAAAAATCTCCACAACGGGCATAGAGCGGTCCGAGGACTCGATCTCAATGGGCCTGGAATCCAGTTTGCCTTCTACAAGCATCTTTCTTAGCTTCTCCCTCGTGGCATGGGAGGCGTCTCTTTGCTCTCCTTCCTTGCCTGGAGCTCCATCTTGCTGTTCATTGTAACTGTGGGCGTCAAAAATGGATATGGGGCTTGATTTTTCAGAACCAGGCAAAAGTATATCGAGCACTCTTTCCTCTGCAATCTCCCGCGCGCGCCCCATCACGGCCTCCTGTTCGGCGGCCTTCAACCTGCTGACCGAAAGCTCAACCAGGTCCCTTATCATCGACTCCACATCCCTTCCCACATAACCGACCTCGGTAAACTTGGAGGCCTCGACCTTTACAAAAGGAGAATCTGTCAGCTTTGCAAGCCGCCTTGCGATCTCGGTCTTTCCCACACCGGTTGGGCCGATCATTATAATATTTTTCGGTGCGATCTCGTCTTTTATCTCGGGAGGAACCTGCTGCCTGCGCCACCTGTTCCTCAAGGCAATGGCCACCGATCTCTTGGCCTTATCCTGACCTATTATGTATTTATCTAGCTCAGCTACAATCTGGGCTGGTTTAAGGTTATGCATATTTTCCCGGTTTCCCTGCTTTATATCGTTTTACTTCCTGGAATCGTCCGTAATGGTTCAAAACCACGCTAACCCGTAATCTCTTCTATGATGAAACTGTCATTGGTATAAATACATATCTTTGCAGCAATCGCCATGGCCCTCCTGGCCACCTCGGCCGCATCAAGACCGAGAGTTTCAGCACACGGCATGAGTGCGGATGCCGCAGCCTGGGCCGCGACTCCACCCGACCCTATAGCTATGACACCCTCGTCCGGCTCGATCACGTCACCGCTACCCGAAACAAGGAGTATCTTGCCCGCATCCGCCGCGATCATCATGGCTTCGAGCCTGCGCAGATACTTGTCGGTTCTCCAGTCCCTTGCAAGCTCGACAGCAGCCCTGGTGAGATTGCCGTTGTAACGCTCCAGCTTGCCTTCGAGCCTCTCGGAAAGATGGAGTGCATCAGCAGTCGCCCCGGCAAAGCCAACAACTATCCTGTCGTTGTATATCCGCCTGACCTTGCGTGCATTATGCTTGATCACGCTGTGTTCCAGGGTGACCTGGCCGTCACCCGCAACCACGGTCTTGCGGCCCATGCTCAAGGCAAGAATAGTCGTGGAGCGTATCTCTTGCGTCCTTCTTCCTGAAACAACCACTCCTTGTTGCCGGTAATATTCCATGATTTCAAATCACCCCGCAGGTGAATTTATTGCCAGGGTTCAGCGTCCCGAGCCATAATCTTCCAGAATTGATGCAGCAGTTTCGAAGGTATCATTTTCTCGGATGCGCCTTGTCATATGCCTCCATGAGCCTTTCTATGCTTACGTGAGTATACTTCTGGGTCGTGGAAAGCTGCTTGTGGCCGAGCAGTTCCTGTACAACGCGCAGATCCAGACCGGCGTCAAGCATGTGCGTTGCAAATGTATGCCTCAACGCATGGGGAGATACCGGAACCGGGAGGCCGGCACTCCTTGCCGCGGCATCGATGATCCTGGCGATGGACCGTGTTGTCAGGCGCCCCCCGTTCTTGTTCAAAAAAACAGGCCCTTTCCAAAGCTCGGCACCAGGACCCTTTTCCTTGATCAAGGCTTCCCGGTAAGCCCCGATGGCGTCCAACGCCTTCCTGCCAATGGGGACTATCCTCTCCTTGTCTCCCTTGCCGAGCACACGTACCGTCTTTTTGGTAAAATCTATATCCTCGCAATCAAGACCCACGAGTTCCGATACCCTGATACCCGTGGAATAGAGGGTCTCGAGTATCGCCTTGTTCCTCTTGCCGGAAAGCGACCCTGTCTCCACGGAGTCTATCAACTTGAACGCATCGTCCACCGTGAGATAATGCGGAACCTTCTTTTCCTGCTTAGGGGTCTTGACCTGAACCACAGGGTTCCACCTGATCACCCGCCTCTTTTCAAGGTAGGTGAAAAAGGAACGAATAGAAGATAGCTTCCTTGCTATGGTGCTCTTTTTCAGTTTCTGCCTGTGCAAAGAACCGAGATACGACCTGATCATGGCGTTGCAGAAATCCTCAAGAGGCGGCAACGGCTCATGATCAAGCGGCTCGTCCGCATCATAAAACAGCTTGCGGTTCTCTTCGCAAAAGATGATAAAATCGTTCAGGTCCCGGTAATAGGCACGACAGGTATTGTCGGAATACCCCTTTTCCGCAGCAAGGTATTCAACGTATGATTCAACAAGGTCTTGTAGAGAGAAAGAATTCATGGCATGGCTATCATCCCGGAAAGCTCTGTCCAGTCCTTCACCTCCCGGAATGGATGGGGCCTGCGGTTCCAGGGCTGGACAAAGACGATGGGTTCTATCCCCTCTTTTGCCAAGTGATAGCAGGTTTCCAGGCGGTCTTCCACAAAGTATCTGATATTTTTGGATTTCAATACTTCTGCCTTGTCCTCGAACGAACCGGTTGCAACGACCTCTATACCATTATCTTCAATCCCCAGGTTTGACCGCAGCCACTTTGTAATATGCCCTCCCAACGGCCTTGCTGTGACGAACAAAACCGGAGGCGAGTTCATCACAAGCCTGGAAATCACACTGATCGCGCCATCGTGAGGCCTGAGCGTGAACCTGTATTTCCCCGTAACGATCCTGGTGAGGATCTTCCACAGCACCGACTCGTCGATATCGAGGCATTTGCGCAAATCATAGTCACTTATATCTTCGCGCTTTATTCCCGTTATACCGTAATCCTTGCCCGCGATATCGAGAAAAAGCGTCATGGTGTCTGCAACCACCCCATCTATGTCAAAAGCAAGGGTGGAGGGATCAATCTTTTCCATTCAATCAACCGATCCTTGCTGGCTGTAATCTGACCGGGTAAACTTTCATGATCAGCAACAATCACCCCCGGGTATGAAAACATGGCTGTTTTTCATCCCGGCCCCGGAGGTGTTTGCCCGGTAAGCTATGCCGCGGCTCTCCTGGTCTTCTTTTTCAGCCTGCTTATCCTCCGGCGGCAAATATCGGCCATCCGCCTGTTGTTTTCCGCAAGATACTCCTCGCGCTTTTTCTTGAGCTCCTTGATCTTGGCCTTCAGCACGCGAACCGAAACCGCAGACGCCTTCCGGGGCTTGTCATCCTTTATGCCCTTTGCTTTCTTTATGGCTGCAATGAGCTCTTCCTTGTTCATTCCATGAGCGCCTGTGATATCAGGAATCTCCTTGGCCATTTCCCGCAACTCTTTGGCGGTCATCTTCTCCAAAGGCTTTGATTTCTTTTCAGGCTTCTTTTTCCCACCCATGAAACAGCACCTCCTTATTTATCGATACCCAAACACCAATGATCTATAAAAATCGACCTGAAATTAAAAAATAAACCTGGCTGATAATTATTCGACAGTACCATAATATCCAAAATACAAAGCGGAGGTTTTTCCTCCGCTTACCAGTTTAAGTCTAAATTGTTAACTATAAAATTGAATATATGTCAATGAAGAATTGACGTGTTACCCGATCCTTGCCATGACTTTTTTCAGGTCCTCCCATGCGGGTCTCTTTTTGGCTGGATCTTTGAGCATCTCCTCGGGGGAATACGTGGGCATGACCAGGATATTGTCATTTATTTCGAAAAACTTTCCCCTGATCCCTGCAAAAGTTTTTTTTGTGCGAACAAGAGCCCTTGCAGCGATTTCGCCGAAAGCGATAATAACCCTGGGGGATACGGTTTTCACCTGTTTTTCAAGGTGCGTGCTGCATGAACGTACAACCCAGGTGCTTGAGGCAAGTTCAATAGAAGCCGGCGCGCATTTGACTGCAAAGGTGATATAAACATCCTCCCTGCTCTGGCCCATGGCAGCTATTATCTTGTTCAAAAGCTCTCCTGCCGGGCCGGAATATGGTTTCTTTGCTCTTGCATCAGCCGGTTCAGGAAACCCGCCCACAATCATAAGGCCGGCCGTCACCGGGCCGGACCCGAATATGACGGCCTTGCGGCTGTTGGCGAGCTTGCACTTACTGCAGGCAACCGCAGCCGATTCAATGGATGCAAGATCAAGGCGGCCTGCTGCGGGCTTGTCCCACGATTCTATCTTCCTCACAAGGGACCTGTCACAAAAAAGACCAGAACACCCCATCCGGCGTGCATACTTCAGGTATGCCAGGATATCGTCGAAAATGCCCTCTATTTCGTTTTTGATTTCAGCCACCAGCTATGATGATCCCGTAAACTTTTATGGTTAGCAGCAATAACCCCCGTGCATGAAAACAGGGCTATTTTTTACCCCAGGCTCCGGAGGTGTTTTTACGGAGTCGTCAGCTATTACCCCGGAATATCAGGAAACCAACCCCGCCACATGATCCAGTATAAGGTGGGCGGCTTTTGATTTTTCAACCATTGGAAGCTCCTTTGCCCGCCCGTCTGCAAAAAAAATCTTGATCCGGTTGGTGTCAGCACCGAAACCGGAGCCGGGCACGCCCACGAGATTGGCGCATACCATGTCAAGATTCTTTTTCTTAAGTTTTGCCACGGCGTTTGCTTCAAGCTCTTCGGTCTCTGCTGCAAACCCCACGAGCAGCTGGCCCGGCTTCTTCTTCCTGCCAAGCTCGGCCAGAATGTCTGTAGTACGGGAAAGGCGAATCTCCATCGGCCCTGAAGCCTTTTTGATCTTCTGGGCTGCAGGAGAGGCCGGCGTGTAATCCGCGACTGCAGCAGCCTTTATTATTACATCGGCCGAATCGGCCAGCTCGAACACACGGCTTGCCATCTGCGCGGCGCTCTGCACGCGGAACACCTCCACTCCCAGGGGATCCGGAAGGCAGGTGGGGCCAGATACAAGGAAAACCCTGGCTCCCCTTGCAGCAGCAGCCCTTGCCACGGCATAACCCATCTTTCCCGAGGAATGGTTCGTAATGAAGCGCACCGGGTCTATGGCCTCCCGGGTTGGACCGGCGGTCACAAGCACGGTTTGCCCGGCAAAGTCATCCGGGAAAAAAAGATCAGACAGCTTCCCGGCTATGAGAGCCGGGTCAGCCAGCCTTCCTGCGCCTGTCTCACCGCAGGCGAGTTCTCCTTCGCCGGGTTCCACAATGACCCAGCCGGCTTCTTCCAGGCGGTCGATATTGGCCTGGACAAAACGGTTCTCATACATCCTGGTGTTCATGGCCGGGCAGAGAACAAACGGGCATTTTGCAGCAAGGGCCAGGGTGGTCAACGGATCATCGGCCATGCCTGATGCGAGTTTCGCGATAACGTTCGCTGTTGCAGGCGCGATCACAACGGCGTCCGCATCCCTTGACCAGTCGATGTGGCGCATGGGTTCACTTGCGGCGTCTTCGAACATGTCCGTGTAAACAGGATGGCCAGAAATAGCCGCAAACGTCAACGGAGCCACGAACCGGCAGGCATTCCGGGTCATCACGACAAAAACATCCGCGCCGCCTTTCTGCAGTAAACGCAAAAGCTCAACACTCTTGTATGCGGCTATTCCTCCCGACACTCCGAGTATCAGCCGCTTGCCCTCCAGAACCAATTTAAAATCCATCATATATTCCCCATGTCATGAGTAAGTTGAACTTCACCTCACAGACTCTGAGACCATGGCACGCCGCTTGTTGGCAAAATCGAAGAATACAGAAAGCAAGACGCAGCATAACAGCACGACAACTGTATTTATACACCAGAAACCCGGAGGAACAAACCTCTTTAAAACCAGCTTTTCAAAAACATATCCAAAAAAGAAATGGCAGATATAAAGAGTCAGGGAATAGACCCCCATGCGGGCCAGCATCTTCTTTGTCCATTGCAGCCAAAGTTTTTTTGCAGGCAGCCTGAGCAAATATACCAGGAGAGCCGACAAGGAAAAACAGAAACAAAAATAAGAGATATGCATCCTTTTTATTGCCCCGAGCTCCGGGGGCGCCAGCACAATGAACACCAGGGAGAGAAAAGCTGGCAGGATGAACAGGTATCCGAAATAGCGGCCTGGCCGGTGCTCCAGCAGGGGATAAACCGTCACGAAAAGATCCCCCAGCAGCGCCATGACAAGGCCGGAAGCCACTTTACCAGCTAACGGAAGATGATGATACGTTGGATAAGCCCCTTTTGCAAGGAGATCGAACAATAAGACGGCCATGGCCACAGCGGTTATGACAACCAGTTTCAAAAAAAGCGGCTGCCTGAAATAATCGAAAAAAAGGAGCAAAATGAATTCAAATACAAGATACACAAATGCGATGGTCATCAGGATGCCGCCAAACGATGTAAAAAGGAGCCAGGGCTTGCTTACTGCAACATGGAGACTGCCGGTATGGAACAAAAGAATCGCACCGATAACAGAATTGGCGAAGTAGAGCTTGAAAAACCTCCTGGCCGCCGGACCGATCATTGGCTTGCGCTGCCTGGAAAACTTCAGGTTCGCCATGATCCCGACGATAAAGAGAAACAAAAAAGGGGCCATATAGGAAAAGACCATGTTGGCTCCGGCCCACAATATATCGCAAACAGACGCAAAATTACTCCATACCTGTGATGGATCGAAGCGGTAGTAACGACGGGTATCAACATAGAGGAAATGAGCGAACACCATACAGACTATGGCGCTGCCTCTGAGTTCGTCCCACAAGGGAATCCGGTTGTCACCCGCATTGTTGAACATGAATCAAACCCCGGCAAGAAAAATATGCAAATCTACAAAAAACGCCCTCTTCTGACATACGACTTTGCAAACTTTTTTAGCGTATACAACAGTCCGCCAAACCGTATGGAATCCACAAGCTGGAATATCCTGTAGCTCCCCCTTGCCCGCATACCCTGCCACGTGTTTGCAGGAGCAAACCCGTGCTTTTTTTCAAGATAGAGTTCTTCTTTTCTCTGTGGATCACTCATCTGGTCCGCATCTGTTTTTTGCGCTCCATGCCTGCGAAACGCGCCCCAGAATCCCTGGAAACGGTAAAACGCATCCGGCCCCTCTGTCTGCAAAAACCTTATAATCATGTCACAGTCAAGCAGCCAATGAAGGTTTTCATCAAACATGCCGAACCTCTCGTGTACCTGCCTTGTCCAGAACATTGACTGGTTGTACGCGTCCATGTTTGCATAAGGCGCACAAGGCATGCGTGGCGACAAGGCATAATGAAACTCAAGGATTCGGTCGTTCTCGTCGACAGAGATCCAGTTGCCGTAAAAGACCCCTTTTTCAGGGAAAAGGGAACATAGCCTGGCCACCTGGGCGAATACGCCCGGCAGGTATATATCGTCGCTGTTTTGCCACCCCATGATCCGGCCGGTGGCCATGGCGAACCCCTTGTTGAGGGCATGGGCCTGGCCGCGGTCAGGTTCTGATACCCACTTTGCAATCCATGGATCATATTTTTTCAATATCTCAACCGTGTTATCAGTCGAGGCGCCGTCAACAACGATAATCTCGGTATTAGGGTATCCCTGGCAGATGACGGATTTCAGGGTCCGCTCCAGAAACCGCGCCTGGTTGTACGTGGGAATGACTATGGAAATTCTCGGCAGGCACCCGCCCGAACGGATCCCTGAAGGCGATGGCATCCTGCTCTGCCCAAGGAAAGCAGGCAGATCTGCGGGCGGGCCGGTTGCAGCCGGACTTTTCACCTTGGACACACCTCTTTTTCAATAAATTCTTCGAATAGACAGACGAGCCTGTCCCAGGAAAATTTCCGGTTTTCAAGCCTGATGTTGTTTTCAAACGGTATCTTGTCCCTGGTTCTGAAATAGCCTGTCACGGCATCTGCAAGGGCTGCTGGATCACCCGGTGGTACCAGGAAACCGGTTTTTCCGTGCACCACAAGATCGGCCAGGTTGCCCACCCTTGTGGCCACCACAGGCTTTTCAAACCCAAAGGCAAGCTGCACTATACCGCTTCCGGTCGCCGATTCATAGGGCTGGACAACAAGGTCGCAGGCACGAAAATAGCCGGGGATCTCCTCGTTGGGTATGTAGCGGTCCTCTATGATCACACGGTCTGAAATTCCCAGGTCATGGATCAGTCTTTCGTACTCATGCTTGTCTTCCCAGAACTCGCCTGCTACCAGCAGCTTTACATCAACACTCCTTGCTATCCGGGGCATGGCAAGGATAAGGTTTCGCAACCCCTTATAGGGCCGTACAAAACCGAAAAAGAGTATAATATTGTCACCCTCAACGTTGTGTAGCAGGCCATTCATATCCCGGCCGGGACCCGGCACAGAGGAAAAATAATCATAAGTGGGATGAAATCCTTCCAGCACCGGAATGCCTGGAACAAGCCCCTCTATGATCCGGGCATCCTGTGATGAATGACACATGACCCCGCATGCCTTTGACATGACAAGCCTTGCTGCAAGGTCTTGTACCGGGCTCTTTTCATGACTCCTTGCATTGTGACATATAAAAAACGTCTTGCTCCCTGAAAACCTCGAAATAAACAGGAAATGAGGTGTAAAAAAAGCTGTCCACCAGGGTATGATCAACACATCAGGGCCGAATTTCCTGATCCTTTGCGCGGCTTTGAGCCAGGTCACCGGATTGATGGAATCTATCATCCGGTATGTTCCAGGCTCCTTCAATGGAGCGCGGCTCGGATCGATGTCTGTCTCTCCGGGAAAGAGCAGTCTGGGATACTGGCGGGAAAAAGAGATAAACAATACCTGGTGGCGCTTTTTCAAGTGCCTGTATAGAAGTGTCGTATAATGGGCGATCCCGCCCCGGAAGGGGTGGGCAGGGCCGATCAGGGCAAGCTTCATCAGTCTTTTTCTTCTTGTTTTTCCCCGGACAATTCCATCCGCCTGACCCGCAGCAGGATCTCCTCGATAAGCCGCCTGTTGAATGAAATAACATCTCCCAAAAGACCGAGGACAAGCACCTGGAAGCCGACGATAAACATCACGGCAGCCAGGATCAGCGACTGGACATGACCGGCGCCGTCGCCCTGGAGATAGAAATAGATAAACCGGACAGACGGTACAAGGCCTCCTAGTACGCACAGCAAGCCAATCATAACAAAAAAGCGAAGAGGCTTGAACATGAGATACATCCTGACCATGGTGTTTACCTGGTTCAGGATGAAATTCGGGATGCTCCTGAAAAGCCTCGATTCCCGGGTCTTTGGATTTGTCTTGATCTTTACGCTCTCGACCTTCAGGAATTTACACCCGGCCTGGATCAATGTCTCCACCGTGTATGAATATTTAGACACGATATTGATCTGCATGGCAGCGTCCCTGGAAAAAGCCCTGAACCCGCTGACAGCATCAGGCACATCGGTCCTGGAAAGAAGCCGGACCATCAGGCTGCCGGTCCCCTGGAGCATCCTTTTCACCCGCCCGAAATGGGGATTTTTGGCTGTCTGCCGGTCGCCTATTACGATATCCGCCCTCCCCTCCAGGATGGGCGCGATCAGCCTGGGAATATCTTCTCCCCTGTACTGGTTGTCGCCGTCGGTATTCACCACGATGTCAGCACCAAGGCTCAAGGCGGCATCAAGACCGCTCATGAAGGCCATGGCCAGGCCCTTGTTTCTCTTGTGCACAACCACGTGATCCACACCGCATTTGCGGGCAACCTCCACTGTCTTGTCAGTGCTGCCGTCATCTATGACAAGTATCTCTACCTTGTCCACCCCCGGGATTGACCTTGGTATATCCGCCACTGTCTGTGGCAGGGTCTTTTCCTCGTTGAAACACGGAATCTGGATGATCAGCTTTATTCCCGAATCGTTTTTATCGATCATGATTTAATATCCAATAAAAATAGAATCAGCGGCATTTATCTTCAAACGCCGGGAAACCTGAAGGTGTTTCAATCTGAAACAAAAAAACTCAAAAAAAGGCCTTTTTCAGGCCATTTTTAACTGTACCGACGTCGGTACAGTTAAAAAAATTCTTCACCGCCTGTTTCACCCTGATTCTGAAAATCATCTTCAGGCTCCATGGAAAAATCTTCTCCGTTCCCGGCTTCAACATCACCTGGACCATCCATGTCATCATCATTTTCCCCGGCAGGATATTCGCCAGGCTCGAGTTTTTCCGAAAGGTTATAGATAATGCTGCTCAAAGCGGAAGCGACTTGTTCGAATTCAGACATCAAAGTCATTGCCTTGTTGTAAAGGCTTACAGATGTTTCTTTATCAAACGCTGCCACAGCCTCCTGGTCATAAAAGACACCAGGAACCCGGGCTCTTTTCAAAAACCGCCTCACCCGTGTCATGTACCTTTCGATCTGTTCGCGGGCCGGCAGGTCCGCTGACCCATCTGACAGCGATTTCCTTTCCTGCTTGATGATATCTCTGAGCTCGCGTACCGACAGGGCCTCACTTATTGCCCGCCTGGCGATGTTCAACTTTTCTGCATTGTTTTCCAGGGATGTCAGCTCTATTTTATGACTGTATTTCAGACTTGATGCATCTATGCCATTGACCTTGAAAAAACGTTCCTGAGCAGCCACCCTCACCATCTTGTTCAAGGCCTGGGCTGAAACAGCCAGATCAGGATGAGCGCACAATTTCCTGAAACTGACCTGCTTGTCCGGGTTCTTCGAGCTGATCAGGCTGATATCATTATCAAAGAAATGAACCAGGACATACTCCCCAATCTCTATGGCCCCGTCAAAGACTGTCTGCTCGATCCTTCCGTTTATAAAAGCCACAGCCTCCTCGACAACCGGATCGGTCGTTGGCGCTATGCCTGTATCATTCATGTATATATCCTTATTCCATACTCGGGTCTTCAGGATCTTTGCAAATTATACAGAAAAGAGAAAAAACGCCCTGCAGTCATGTTGAAAACAAGGTTAATCATCCTGAATCTTTCAATTTTTTGGGTATCCAAGCCGCGCTGTCTGTCAAGGTAGTTGTCGCATAAACCAATTTTATTCTAATAAAAATTCCTCAAAAAAATATTTTCAGGAGCCTCCAGCGCCGTCAATGTCAAGGGTCAAGATGAACGCTACGCGCCCTTGACATTAACGGCGCTTACGGCTTTTTGGCCGGCCAAGAGATGATTGGCATCATCTCGATTTTCAATCGCTAACACTTATGCGGCTATACTGTCAGGGTTGCCGCTCGTTTTCTTTGGCGGATTCTGTGGTGGACCCCATTTGCAAGACCATTTTTCGGCGAAATTAAGGTGATGCTGAT
>CAYVIE010000075.1:0-13613 GCA_964451355.1 uncultured Desulfobacteraceae bacterium | reverse complement strand
ATGGGTGCCTTCGCGCATCCGGCATACGGGAAAAGTGCTGATCGATCCAGCTGCATGCAAGAAAGAAGGCCCGCATGAAACAAAGAGCAGCATAAACCCTGTCTGCTCATTGATACATCATGCCAGAACTGGAAATACGGAAGATACGCTTTTCCCGGATATTTCATTCATCTGAATTTTCAACATATACAGACTAAGATACGAAAGCGTGTTGCGAAAACGCTATGGGTAATAACACCTCTTTTACATACAATACGCTATATAAAACCGCATGGATACTAAAAAGGCTACTTATATGCGTCTATAGCTTGGTAGGATTTTCAATAATATACCTGATCGCTGATAAAAGCCTTGCAGAGATAGCATACAGGGTGATTCCATACGGCATCCCTCCTTTGTTTTCTCTCCTTGTAGCCGCATTCTTGTCCCTTGTTGTGCTGACCCTCGAACAACCGCGGATGGAAACTATACTTTTCGGGCTCATCTCCGCGGCATTCTTCAGCCTCAACACGGATATCTTCCTGTTATGCCTTGTGGATGATCCCGCAACGGCTATCACCATTTCCAGGATTGATCATTTCTTTCTAGTGCTCATCATGCTTGGGGCAAGCCTGCATCTCGTTTACCTTGTCTGCGATATCCGGCCCAACCGTATTTTGCTGACCATGGCTTACGGCACAGGTGTTATTGTTGCGCCGTTTACGTTCAGCAGCTATTATTTGAAAGGATTATACCATTATCACTGGGGATATTTTGCCAGCCAAGGAATATTGTATGCAATGATGAGCATGCTATGGATGGCTGGAATCCTTTATGCATTGTACCTGCTGGTAAAAACATATAAACGCACAGAAAGCAGAAGGCACAAGGAGACAATCCTTTATCTATGCATAGGTTTTGTACTGACAGCCATATTGAGTATAGCAAACACCCCGGCTCTTTTCGGTTATGAAATATATCCTGCAGGAACATTTACCTTTGTGCCGCTTCTTTTCCTGGCATATGCTCTTTTCAGAAGAAATATTCACCTTGCGGTACAGGAATTAAAAAAATTTTTGATAGCTCTATTACGGCTCATCATCCTATTGATCATCTCCTTTTCTCCATGGATACTTTTTCATGATCTATC
The DNA here is from genome assembly GCA_964451355.1 of uncultured Desulfobacteraceae bacterium. Taxonomy (GTDB): domain Bacteria; phylum Desulfobacterota; class Desulfobacteria; order Desulfobacterales; family Desulfosalsimonadaceae; genus CAYVIE01. Next base: position 12,484 of record CAYVIE010000075.1, on the reverse strand, counting down.
CCCCATCACCAGGATCCTGTTGGGCATAAGCGCGGCCTGGTCTGTAGACATCCCCTTAAGCAGGCTTATCAAGAGAGGCCTTTCTTATTTCATCCCCGATTCAGTGGAAAGGCTTTCCAATGCCTATATATCCCTTACAAGACATCTTACCGCAGCGCATAAAACAGAAAAAATTTTCTCTGTTGTAAGCAAATGGCTTTTTTCGGAAATGGCCGTTTCAAAAGTTGTGCTTCTCTTTTCCGGCAGGGGATATGCTTCATTTGAAGGCTGGGCTGCACAGAATCCGAATATTACAACTGGTTTTTTCACAAAAACAAACCATCAGAACAGCTCATTTAATAGGGTCGAGGTCCCACCGGATCATCCGGTAGTCAGAAGACTGGTATCCGAAGGATCCGATATATCTGCTTGCGCAATTACGCCGGACTTAAGTGATGGCGATCATTCCAACAGCCAACACACAGACATCCTTTGCAACGCCGGGATAATCGTGCCCATTTTTCTGCAAAACCGGCTTTATGGTATACTGGCCATAGGTGACAGGGAAAACAACAGGGCCTATTCCAGGCATGAAAAGGAAATTCTTGTCAACCTGGCAAGCCTGCTTGGGCCTGTTGCAGAAAATGCGTTCCTGATGGAAAATCTGGAAAAAGAAGTGGAAAAACGCACCAGGGAACTAAATCTTGCCCTCGAAGAGACCAGGAAGAAAAATGCGCTGATAGAGGCGAAAAACAGGATAATCACAAAAAACCAGCACATTTTGATGACCCTGTTTGAAACCGGCACACAGGCACATGAACTCGATTCCATAGACGAACTCTTTTCATTCACCCTCTCACGGCTTCGCTCGCTTTTTCCGGAGTATGGTTTTGGCCTTATCCTTGAAGGAGGGAGGCCCGAACTAGTTGAAAGCACTGTCTTTATTGGAATACCCGAAGCGGATCAGAAAAGAATAATGGCAAACAGAAAACGGCTGACCCCTGAGAATATCAACAGGCTCCTATCCCATGAAAAGGGACAAAAAAATTCATACCTGTGGAGCATGCTAACTATGCGGGCCGGCAAGACCTATCTAGGCGAAATGATACTATACGGCCCGCCCTTGGATCCGCCGACTGCCAGGGTAATAGGTGTCTTCGTCACCCAGGTGGCTGCAATAGCCCAGAACCGGCTGCTTCTGCGCCGTCTTGAATCCCTGGCCGCCACAGACGGACTTACAGGCGCTGCCAACAGAGCGACCTTTGAAAAGGAGCTCAACAAGGCTGTAACCAGAGCCAAAAAGCATAATATACCGTTCTCCATCCTGGTTATTGATATAAACAACCTGAAAAAAATGAATGATACCTTCGGGCATGAAACAGGCGACGCCCTTATCCGTCATGTAGCGACGCTTTTGAAGAAAGTATGTCGTGAAACCGACATACTGGCACGTATAGGCGGCGACGAATTCGTCTTGATCCTTCCTGCGACCTCGTCTAAAGATGCAAAACGACTTGTGAAGCGAATCAGGGAGGCCCAGAAGGCTTCAAACCTGAAAATAACCGATTCAAACGGCCACCCGGTAATCATCCCTGCGAGCTTCAGCATAGGCCTTGCGGGAACGGATGAAACCGATCCTGAAGAAACATTCAAAACGGCAGATGAACGGATGTATAAAGAAAAGAAATCGACATCCCGATAGATGTTTACCGGATCAGGGAACGTCCGCCCCGAAGGGCGGTCTTTATCAAGATGAAAGATATTTATCACTCATTTTACAGTAATCAGCTAATGATTTTATGGAAAAAATGACAGAAAAAGATTCCTCTGATCTTTCGCTGCTTTATGATATCAGCCGCGCCCTGGGAGCCAAGCCCGACCTGAAGCGGTGCCTGCAGGATGTTTTTGATATCCTGGCCGCTCGCATGAACACCGCCAAGGGAATGATCACAATCATGAGCCCTGGACAGAACGAAGTGCAAGTAGAGATCGCCCACGGTATTGGACCTAAGGGGATCAAGAAAGGAACCTACGGCAAAGGAGAAGGGATAACCGGCAGGGTATTTGAAAGTGGCAAACCAGTGGTTATACCCCGAATAGCTGATAACCCGATGTTTCTGGACCGCACTGGCTCCAGGGATGAGGAGTCGCGCAACAGGTGTTCTTTTATTTGCGTGCCCATCCTCCACGGAAACCGTGTCATCGGAACATTGAGCGCGGATATTCCCATACAGCCCAGGACCGACCTGAAACGGGCGGAGATGATACTATCGGTGACTGCCGCCATGATAGCAAACCATGCGGTCCACCTTGAAAGGATGAGAAGGGAGCAGCTCAGGCTGCGTGAAGAAAACCGCAGGCTGAAAGAAAAACTGGAAGACCGCTACAGAATAAAAAATATCATAGGTTACAGCAACAAAATGCGCGAAGTCTTCCAGATGATAGCCCAGGTCGCAAAAAGCAACGCCACCGTGCTTATAAGAGGGGAGTCGGGAACCGGTAAAGAGCTTGTGGCAAATGCTATTCATTACAACAGCAAAAGAGCTTCCCACCCTTTTGTCAAGGTCAACTGCGCTGCGCTTCCATCAGATCTTATCGAATCTGAGCTCTTCGGCCATGAAAAGGGGGCGTTTACCGGAGCCTACCGCCAGAAAACCGGAAAATTCGAACTGGCACACAAGGGGACTGTATTTCTCGATGAGATCGGCACCCTGCCCTCGGATATCCAGGCAAAGCTGCTGCGAGTACTTCAGGAAAAGGAATTCGAACGAGTCGGTGGTACAAGAACGATCAAGATCAATGTCAGGATAATCGCTGCTACCAACAGAAACCTGGAAGAAGCAGTGGCTGAGGAGAGGTTCCGAAGCGATCTGTATTACAGGCTGAATGTTTTTCCCATATACCTACCTCCATTGCGGGAAAAAAAAACAGATATTCCTGCTCTGGCGGATTTCTTCCTGGAAAAATACGCAAGGGAAAACAAGAAAAAAATTGTAAGGATATCTACGTCAGCAATTGATATGCTGATGTCTTATCACTGGCCGGGAAACGTTCGTGAACTGGAAAACTGTATCGAGCGGGCCGTACTCTTGTGTGAAGGAAATGTTATCCACAGTCACCACCTTCCTCCTACCCTGCAGACCGCCGAGGAATCCGGCTCTCTCCCGGATACGAGCCTTGAAACCGCTGTGGCCAGACTTGAAAAGGACCTGATAACAGACGCCCTCAAGCATACCCGGGGCAACATGACAGAAGCGGCTGCCGCCCTGAGCACAACACTTCGAAAAATTTCCTATAAGATACGAAAATATGGTATCGATCCAAAAATTTACAGATAATAGATCTCTTCCAACGTCCTGATACTGATTGTCATCTCCATAATCGCCTTGACGTATTTAAATCCCCCCTGCTGCTTCTGTGGCAACCTGCATTTTTTCATTCTAAACAGGAAAATCAGGAAAAACGAAGTGTAAAATCAGGTTTTCCCTGATTGATCTTTGTTAATTATAACTTTATAAATATAAACACTGTTTATGAGACAAATTTTTATTCCTATTTCGGGTCAAGGGTAATGGCGCTAAATTGAGTATGCGTGATGCAACACTATTTTAACAAACCTGATTCAAAAGGAGGGGGGCAAATGAAAAAGTATATCGCAATCTTTTTGATTTTCGGTCTTGTCTTCGCGGGAGCGGCATACGCGGCGAATTATATGTATGCAAAACGCTACCTGACTTTCAAGTGGACAGGAGTGGATCTGGACCACACATATCATTGTTCAAATAATGGTTCGACAACCAACTGCTGGTCATGGACAGGGGGAGAATCAGGCGGCTCGTATCTTTCCGATACCTGGGGTTATGGCAAATACAGCAAAGCCAAGTGTACATCCACGAACTGGGGTTGCAGGTTTATTTATGGCATTGACGGTGTGTGCCACATGGAGGCCAACAGAGGTCTGTATACCTCGGGAAAAACTGTTCACAACGCCAACGGCTACTGGCTCTCACACGCTCTTTACGGCACTTACGGTTCATGGCATACATGGGTGGCTTGCAAGACCGCCTGCTGGCTGTGGTAAAATAGTCAAAAACGCAAGCGCACTACTTGATCTGTTCACAGTCATCATGTAACAAGCGTTATATTTCAAAATATCATAAAAGACCCCGGTAAAAAGATTGACCTTTTACCGGGGTCTTTCTATTTATTCTGATAAATATTATCCACAAGGCCGGTTCAGACGCCGACCCGATTTCCACAGTAAGCTTTTCGGTAAACAAGATAACAAATATACTATTCAACCCTTATTTCCGGTGCATTAAATGAAGAAACAGGCATACGTCTTCTTTGCAGCGATACTCATCGTGGCAGCTGCCTCGGCCATCACATGGATGGGGGGCTTTTTCGGCGGGCATGAAATCATCGTGGTACCTGAAATAACCCGTAAGGCTCCACCGTCCAAGGGGATATCACAACAACCCCGGGAAAATGAACTCTTTTCCAATGCCTCAAAAAAACCAGTCTCCGCAGGAAAAAACAGCATAAAAAAGAAGCAACAGCATTCAAAAAAACAGGCCCTGCCTTCCTACCCCAAGAGCCTGATGACACTGTTGGGAATATCACCGGCGGACATCGCCGCAAACCTTGTTCCATATTACACCAACGCTGTACATATTGAATGGATGGATCATGTGGACAGAGTATTGCCGGATCTTTCCGAAGACAAGCGGCTTGCCATTGAAAAAATACATGCAGCCGTCCTCTATGTAAAAGATCTGCTCGATGACGCCTATCTTGACCGGAAAATCTCACACGAACAGTACGTTGACGCATTGAGAAAGCTGATGGATTGGCACCAGTCGTCATACAGCGGGATAATAAGCCGCCGGGAATACGAAAGCCTTTTCGGCATAAAGCCCGAGGACGCTTTCGCCCTTATATCCGAGCAGACAGCCGGCATACCGCAATACAGCTTTATTCTGAACCAGGAAATACCTATTGATGAAGTCATAAAAAGAATACCTAAAGAAAAGCTTGAAGCAGTGGACGAGCATTTCAAGGAAATGATAAAAAGGAGAAACGAGATCGGGAGAATGATAGGTGCCGGCACAATCAGTCTCGAGGATGCCCGCAAGGCGTTCAGGGAAAGCCAGCTTGAATTCGTTGCAAAGTGCAAGGAGATACTCACACCAGACGAAATCAACCTGATATTCGGCTCTGAAACCGCCCTGGAATCCGGAGTCCAGACATTGAACCAGGCTCCCATCGAAACGATAAACGAAGAAGAACTTGGCTTCCCGGTGGAAAATCCGGATACTACCCTGGAAGATATAGAAAAGGCCATTGATCCGGCCACAAGGGAAGACCTTAAATTCTTTCATGAATCACGCAAAAAAGAGATGGACCAGATAGGGGAACTTCTCGATTCCGGCGCAATCACCCTCGATGAGGCTAAGGACAAGGCAAACGCTGTAGAAGAGACCTACCGGGAAAACTGCAAAAGTCTGCTGACTCCACAGCAATACAAGCTTATCTTCGGGGAGACAGGAACCGGACAAGAAGACGAGGGGGAATAGCCCCCAATAAACCACCCAACAAAATAATTTTAAACATAAATAAGGATGAGATCGTTCAGCCATGCCGAACTATGCAAAAAAATACGGTACGATGAGATCAAAAGGTATATTCCTGGTATACTACATCATGGGCTTGGCATTTTTATCCCCTATAGGCTTGGATCCGGGCAAAGCGCTTGCCAAAGCCAAACCTGTGGCTGAAATCCTGCAACGCGCAGGTACCTTATCACCAGTCATCGCCGGGGAAAAGGCTGTCTTTACGTTCAGCGTAAAAAACAGCGGAGATTCGGACCTGGTGATATCGCAGGTCAGAACCGACTGAGGGTGCGCGGTAGCTGACTATACGAGAAAAATCCCTCCCGGCGGGAAGGGAAAGATAACCATTACAGTGGATACCCACGGTGATGCAGGCAAGGTCATTGAAAAGAAAATCACGGTATTTACCAATGATCCTTTGGAACCGATAAAAAAACTATCCATATCGGGCAGAGTCTATCCGCCGGCAAAGATAGAACCGAAGGCTGCAAGACTTTTTGGAGACCACAAAAAGGATGTCAGTGCAACCGTCAGGATAACCCCCTGGCCGTTTCACCCTTTCGAGATCACCGGTGCAAGGGCCGAAAGCGGAAAATACATAGAGTTCACATTGAGAAAAGAGGATGCAGAAGGCGAAAAATCGAATTCATACGTTATAGTTGTTAAAAACACGGCAAAAAAACGGATACGTTTCACAGACAAGATAATACTCACAACAACGAGCGACATAGCGGCCCAAATCGAAATCAGAGTCTTCGGAATCATAAGGTAAACAGTTGGCCTGATGTTGCAATCGCCATAAACTTTCATGATAAGCTGCAAGCATCCCCGGTCATGAAAACAAGACTGTCTTTCTCCCTAGTCCCGGAGGTGCTTTTACGGTAAAGTTTATTTCCACCTGCCTTCATGTTCTTCCAGTTCTATAACGCTATTACCATTTATTTCCTCTTCTTCATCCGTGGAAACCTCGCATATCATTCGCCCCTGGTAAACGGGTAAAAGTATTGTCAGAATGTAGTTTACCGCTGAAATAATCAGGGAGCCGAACAGGGCGGAAAAGAAACCGGAAACCCAAAAACCAGGGATGAGTGCTGAAGCAAGCAACAAGATCAAGGCGTTTATCACAAGGGTAAAAAGCCCGAAAGTAAGTATTGTGATGGGTAAAGTAAGAATGATCAGCACTGGCCGTATCAGGAGATTCAAAAGTGCTATCGCTGCCGCAGCAAAAAAAGCGCTCAAGATCCCGCTTACATGGATACCATCAAGCAGGTAAGATGTTATAAAGACCGAAGCAGAAAGACAAAACCACTTCAAGGCTATTAAAGCTAAAATTTTGCCGGGTGAATCCGGGTAACGCCTGTCTGATAAATAAAATATCATCATTTTTCCCGCTCCTGTTAAGGATGTTCCTGAATAAAAAAATAGTCCTGGATCCGCGGGCGGTTGTCCGTACGCCAGACGCGCAAAGGCAACCGGCAATTATTAAGCCCGTTGTAACAAAGCGATAGGACGTGCTGGAAAACGTCCCTAAGGGCGGACTAAATTCACAAGAGAAATGCCCGCCACCGTTGTTTTGTAATTTAAAAGGATTCCCTCATTGAATTATTGGGGGACCCATCCCGCATACCGGCTCCAGGCATTAATCACCCTTTTTTGGTATGCGGACAGGGTCTCTTTCGGCAAGGGTCCCGATTTTTCCCTCATCCTCTGCCTGTGTGCAATGTATCTGTACACAAGGTATGCCTGTTTAAGGAAATGGGCAGTTATCTCGTCCATTACCCCGGCCATAGCCATGGTGTGAACCTGCCTCACAAGATCGGTCCACCCGGCAAGCTGTCTGTAACGATGAGCATTGGCCAATATCAAGAACTGGACAAGGAATTCAATATCTATTATACCTCCGGGCATTTCCTTGATATCCTCTCCCGCGACCTGCCCGCCAGCCCGGTGGGTTCTCATCTTCCTCCTCATTGCGGCTACTTCACGTGCAAGAACTCTCTTATCCCTTTTCCGGCAAAGAATCCTCTTCCGGATTTCTGAAAAACGTCGGGCAAGAGCCTTGTCCCCGCAAACTGGTCTTGCCTTGATCAAAGCCTGATGCTCCCATGTCCAGGCTTCATTCTCCTGATACTTCTCAAATGCATCGATCCCAACGACAAGCACTCCGCCGCTGCCTCCGGGACGGAGTCGGGTATCAACATCATAAAGTCTGCCGGCAGAAGTGGTGGCTGTGAGAAAATGCATTATCCTCTGGCCGAGTCTGCTGTAAAATTCGTGACATGCCATTCCGGCCAGCTTTCCACCGGATGTCATGGCACGAGCGCCTGAATGAATAAAGACCAGATCGAGATCAGCGTCATAACCCAACTCGTATCCGCCGAGTTTTCCGTAGGCTATAATTGCAAATCCCTTGTCATCAGAATGCTCTCCGGATATTTCCGGCAGGCCGTATCTTTTAGAGATCTCATGCCAGCATATCTCCAAAGCTGCTTCCAGCACAACTTCAGCCAGGTAAGTAAGGTAGTCGCTAACTTTCATCAGTGGAAGATTACCCGTCACATCCGCGGCCATGATCCTGAGGGTGTTGATCCTTGCAAATACTCTTACTGCGTCCATAAGAGACTCGGCATCATCTTCCGGGATACCGGCAAGCCTTCTTTCAAGTTCAGCACCAAGGGAAGACCGGTCCAAGGGTTCATAGAGGCTCCTTGAATCGAGCAGTTCATCCAGCAGTAAGGGATGCGAAGAAACGTAACGAATCACTCTCGGGCTTAATTCAGCCAGCGATACAAGATGGGCAAGCGCTGAAGGATTCTCCCGGAGCAGGGCCACATAACAGCTGCGCGTCTGGATGGCTTCGAACAAAGAGATAATCTTCAGGAACACCGAATCCGGATCGCTTGTCTTGGCTGCCTCCCTGGCAGCTATGCCTATCAAATTCTTCAGCCTCTGCTGGGATATTTGCGAACAGCGAATAAAGGAGGGGCTTTTCATGAACTTTATAATAACCGTTGCTATACTGCCGGGATCTGAGTAACCTTCATCAGACAAAAAAGCAGCCAGGGCTTCCTTGTCAAGATTACAAATAGTTCCCGCCTCGACCTTAACAGCCGCTGACTCGCTCCCTGTATCATCGGAAAACAGGTCGTTGAAATGGTCACGCACGACTCCCCTGTGCATGTCCAATTCCTCCATGAAATCATCCCAGCACTCATAGCCCATCCCCTTTGCAAGCCGAAGACGCGAGGCAGGATCCCGGGGTAGCATGTGAGTCTGAGTATCATAGGCCATCTGGATGCGGTTCTCCGTGTTTCGCAAAAACAGATAGGCTGATACAAGCTGCCTAAAGGTTCTTTGGCTGATTATCCTGTCTTTTGCCAGAAGACGCAATACTTTCAGAATAGACTGTACCCTGTATGAAGGTTCCACCCCACCCCTTATGAGCTGAAAGGCCTGGCCGAAGAACTCTATTTCCCTGATCCCCCCGGGGCCGTTCTTGATATCGTACCTGACATCCTTGTTCACAAGGCTGGAAAGAATTTGCTTCTTCATCTCCCGCAACGCTTCGAATGAATCCCAGTCAAGGTATTTCCTGAAAACAAACGGCATGAGACGCTCAACGAGATCAGCCCCTTGCTTACTGTTTCCGGCTGCCGGCCTTGCCTTGATAAGGGCGTAACGCTCCCAGTTGCGCCCATAAGCCTGGTAGTACTGCTCCATGGCGTCAAAACTCATGACAATCGGACCAGACTCACCAAAGGGCCTGAGCCGCGTGTCTGTACGAAAGACAATGCCATTTTCAGTATTGCTGGAAAGAAGATCTATCACTTCACGGCAAATCCTGGAATAGCAAGCGTTATCTTTTTGTGAATAAGATCCGTCTTCCATGGGGCCATAAGCAAAAATCAGATCAATATCAGACGAAAAATTAAGCTCCCTCCCTCCGAGCTTGCCCAGCGCAAGGACAACTATCCTGCCACTCTCGCGGGATGTCCCTGCAGCGGCTTGTTTTGGGCAAAACCTTTTCATGGCGAAATCGACGGCTGCATCAAGGCAGGCATCAGCAAGGCAGGAAAGATCCTCCATGGTCTCGTAAAGATCGGAAAGCCCGGCAAGATCACGCCATGCTATCCTGACCATCTCCCGGTACCTGAAAAGACGTATCTTTTTTATGAAAACGGCCCGGTCGCTTGAGCAACATATTTCTTTTAGCCCTCTGATGTAAGTGCTGGAAGGATATTGCTTGTATAGATCCCGGCTTTCAAGCAGACTCTTCAATATCTGAGGCCTGACAATACATGTCCTTGCGATAAACGGACTCAGGTAAAAGATATTTGCCGCTTCCCGGGCGAAATCTTCAGAAAAATCGATCCGGATTTCATGCTTGCCGGCTGCAGACAGGAAATCATCCCACAAGGATTCATCCGCGGTATTGAGGTCGATCTCCCTGTTCATATCCCGGCCTTTTCCGCCTGCTCCAAAGTATATAATGCTAGGATGGTCTCTTGCAGATAGGTTGTAGCCGGATTCGAAAAAAACCTGTAAAAAAGGGACAGGCTTTCATTTCTCAGCACGCCTGGTATGATTTCCACATCAGCTGACCGATACAATGGCGTCAGCCCGGAAAGATCACATTTACTTGCTCCGCCCAAGGCGTCCTCGTATGCATAGACAATGCGACGGATTCCGGATATAAGGATGGCGCCGAAACACATCAGGCAGGGCTCAAGGGTCGTGTATATCGTAAACGAGGAAGCGTCTGGAAAAAGCCCTTTTTCCCACAGGTCCCTGAGGGCCAGAATTTCCGCATGGTCAAGTTCGTTTTGATTTTTTCTGTCGCTATGCCTTCTCCGGCCCTTTGCAACCACCCGCGCTCCATCGGCTATGACGCAACCCACCGGAAACTCACCAGCGTCAAGAGCATCTTCGGCATGTTTCAAGGCATCCCTCATGAAAAGCAGGTCCTTGCCGGGATCAAAGAGTCTGGTATTCATATTGGCCTTTAAAAATCCTTGGTTATGGGTTGGCATTCTTTCCAGGATTGACGGCTTCGTAAACTTTCATAATTAACTAGCAATCACCCCCACGCATGAAAAACGGCTGTTTTTCACCGCTGTCCCGGAGGGGTTTTAACTGCAAAAAGCATTTTTATCCAAAAACGAGGATAATTCCATCAATCCATATAGTGCCTGTAGGGAAGCAGATAATCAGGCTCGCGCATGGCAAGCGGTGGAGCGAGAACTTCGGCCCATATGACCGCCCTGACCAGATCATTCCGCCTGAGGCCGGTTTTTTCACTCCTCTTTTCCCGGCCCTCCGGGATATTGCGTTCAAGGATCTGCTTTCTCAATTGAGACAAAAGCCTTATCCGGTCTTCTGCTTCATCCCTTCTCTGCTCTTCTTGCTGTTCCCTTTCGGTCTTTTCCGTCTGTAACTCAGCAGGATATTCGCCGTATACCGTTTTTTCCTGAACATGCGGTTCATACCCTGGTTCAGGTTCTTCGTACTCCAACTCACGCATCATGGATTCCTGCCTGATATCATCCTCCTGCGGCTCCCCAAAAAGTATCTCCTCTAAAACAGGTTGCGGCTCATCCTCCGACCCTAAGTCATCTTGTGACCGGGCTTTCTCCCGGACCTTCCGCCGAAGCTCCAGGATGTTGGAGATAACGACAATTACAACAATTATTATGAAAAAAAGCTCCTCCATGGACCAGTACTCCCTTTAAAAACAACCAGAATCCGTGATAGTGAACAAATGGGCCTTCGTAGTGGTTCCCCGCACGCGGTCTGCTTTTACCGGTAACCGCATATGGTTTACTTGCCCATTAATCCATGATTCAATCCATTATTTCTTTTCCGGAGGCATTTCCTCTTTCTTTGCGCCGGCTTCCGAACCAATGGCGTCCCTCATCTGGGTATCTGCCACGATATTTTTCAATCTGTAATAATCCATCACCCCCAGATTTCCCTTTCTCAATGCCTCGGCCAGAGCCAGCGGAACCTGCGCCTCCGCCTCCACGACCTTGGCCCGCATCTCCTGAACCCGGGCCCGCATCTCCTGCTCCGCTGCAAAGGCCATAGCCCGCCTCTCCTCGGCTTTGGCCTGGGCTATCTTCTTGTCAGCTTCAGCCCGGTCTGTTTCGAGTTCAGCACCTATATTCTTGCCGACGTCAACGTCTGCTATATCTATAGAAAGAATCTCGTATGCTGTCCCCGAGTCAAGCCCTTTTTCCAGGACCCTTTTAGAGATCAAGTCAGGATTTTCGAGCACGTCCTTGTGGCTTTCCGATGACCCGATGGTAGTGACAATTCCCTCACCTACCCTGGCAAGGATTGTCTCTGCACCTGCGCCACCTACCAGGCGGTCTATGTTCGCCCTGACCGTGACTCTGGATATGGCCTTAAGCTGTATACCATCCTTGGCCATGGCAGCCACCAGGGGAGTCTCAATCACTTTCGGGTTAACACTCATCTGCACGGCTTCCAGCACGTTCCTGCCGGCAAGATCTATTGCCGCCGCCCGTTTGAAGCTCAATTTGATATTAGCTTTATCAGCTGCTATCAGGGCCTGGATAACCCTCATCACATCACCACCAGCAAGGTAATGAGATTCGAGATCATTAGTGGAAATATCTATCCCGGCTTTTACCGCCATGATCTTGGCGTTGACAATAAGCCTTGGCGGAATTTTGCGCAGCCTCATGAAAATGATATTGAATAGCCCGACTCGGGCACCTGACACCAAGGCCTGAATCCATAACGATATGAAAGAACCCAGAAAAAAGAAAACAACCACAAGAAACACTATTACAACTGTCATGAAAATTTTTCCCACCATGAGATCCTCCCTGATTCATTTTAATTATCATGAACGACATCCTCGTGAATGA
>CAYVIE010000074.1:0-13717 GCA_964451355.1 uncultured Desulfobacteraceae bacterium | reverse complement strand
GCATTACCCTTGACAGAGACAAGGAAAGCTGCTGAATGGTCACCGGCTTGACAAGAAAATCAACAACACCGTTTTTCAACGTCTTTATCGTGGTTTCAAGGGAAGGATAACCGGTCATTATCACCACCGGTATTGTATTATCCTTGTCATGAATATATTTCGCCAGCTCGATTCCATCCATACCTGGCATATGAATATCGGTGAAACAGCAGTCGATACGATTGTTTTCTATGATTTCAACCGCATTTATCCCATCTCCGGCTGTGAATACGTTGAATCCTTCATCGCTGAAATGCTCTTTTGCCACCTCCAGGATGGTTTCTTCATCATCTACAAAGAGAATATTACCCTTTTCCATTTTCTCTTGCTTTTTTTGGAGCTACTGGTCCATTTATATTGTTTCGTGTAAACCAACTGATAACCCTATAAACAATATTTTCCACAAGACATGCTTCTGACTACCAGGTATCCCCACCTGGATCCATAAGCTTTCGCCCGTCTGCCATCTTCCTTGTCGACAACCGGCTTTAACAGTTAAGTATATCGGCATATTACCTTCATATGTATGGTATACGTAGAAACGCTCACGGCTCGACTAATTTATATAACAGGTATTTTGAAAAATTTATATGAGATCTTTATAAAAATTTATATAGCAAGTTTCATGGACTTGTAAAAAATCCATCACGATTAGAATATTGCAAAAAAATTAAATGGCGGATATCTTTTTGCAACCTGTTAAAAACTTTATCAACGGAATTGATATGCACGAAAAAAATATCGTAACCAGAGTAAAATCACAGCACTGAAATTCAATGTAGCAGATGTCGTTGTGTATCTCATGGAAACAGAAGGCTGCGCATGTGACCTAGCTACAATAACAAATTAAAAAGCAACAAAAGGAGTCGTTTCCATGCCCATGTCTGAAGGCTTCAAAAAAAGATTATTCCCTGTGCTGGAGATGATAGCAAATCATTTCGGCACACCATTTCATATCTATGACGAAACAGGGATTCGCGAAACAGCAGCGGATTTAAAAAATAATTTCAAAAAGATACGCGGATTTCAGGAATTTTATGCGGTAAAAGCGCTGCCCAATCCATCAATCCTTTCCCTGATCCGCGACATCGGGTTCGGCTTTGACTGCAGCTCAATACCGGAACTGGTTTTGAGCAGAACAGCGGGAGCGCGTGGGGAAGAAATAATGTTCACGTCCAACAATACAACCAGGGAAGAATTCCTGGCGGCTTTCGCTGATGGCGGCAGTATCATCAATCTTGATGATATCACCCTTATAGAAAAGCTACCAAGGCTCCCCGAAATTATATCATTCCGCTACAATCCAGGTCCCCGCAGAACCGGCAACACCATAATAGGGAATCCCGTAGAAGCCAAGTATGGTGTAAGCCATGAGCAGATACACGAGGCATACCGGCGATGCCGGGACCTTGGTATCAAGAGGTTCGGGCTTCATACAATGCTTGCTTCAAATGAAAGAAACGCTGAATATATGATTGAAACTGTCTCAATGCTTCTTGAGCTCGCAACCGAGATTGCCGATGACATAGGCATAAAATTCGAATTTATAAATATGGGCGGAGGTCTTGGAATCCCCTATCATCCTGATGATGCGCCGCTCGATCTTGCCGGTATGGCCAGGGAGATAACAAAAGCCTTTCATGCGTTTGAAAAGAAGCACGGATATGCCCCCAGGCTCTTCATGGAAAGCGGCCGCTACATGACAGGCCCCCACGGGGTTCTAGTGACCCGGGCTATAAACAAGAAAGAGATCTACCGAAAATACATAGGTGTTGATGCTTGCATGTCCGCCCTGATGCGGCCCGGAATTTACGGCGCCTACCATCATATTGATGTCCTGGGCAAGGATATCGAGACATCCGAATGCGAGGTTGTAGATGTTGTAGGCTCACTTTGTGAAAATATTGATAAATTCGCTGTTGAGCGACTACTTCCTAAAATAGAGATGGGTGATCTTTTGATAATCCATGACACCGGTGCCCATGGGCATGCAATGGGATTCAACTACAATGGAAGGCTGAGGCCAAAGGAGCTGTTGTTTAAGGCTGACGGATCGGTTGCGCTCATCAGGAGGGAAGAGACAATTGATGATTACTTCGCGACTCTGAAATTCAAAGAAGATCTGTATACGCCGCCATTGTGATCAGGAAAAAAGAGATATAGGAGCGCTCATCTGCGCCCCATCTGCTTCTTGGCAACCGTTCGATTATTTGATATCGTCAAAAAGCAGAAAATGTTTTTTACGATACGGGGGAGGGCTTCCCCTCCCCCGCCATTTGAAATGAATTCAAATGGTTCCACCCCCGCCCCGGGCCGGATGATAGAACCATATCACTCTGCTGCCTGTTCGCATCCAACAAGCAGACGAGCGCTTACGCATCAGCCCGGGCTATAGAGAAAACCCGGATTCTTCTATATCGAACTTGTCATCTACAGAGATGATCTGCGAGAGCATTTCCCGCATATCATCCGGGACATGATCCCCGAATTGTTCAAAATCCTTTACGAATTCCGCAACCAGACGGTTTGCCCTGAGTTCGTATTCACCTTCGTCTTCTGCGATCTTTCTTGGATTAAGTATGTCGTTGAGCTCTGGAGCGGCAGGGCATGATTCGGGTATTTCATACTGGAAAATAGGATCTGTTTCATAAGAGACTTCATCAAAAGCACCAGACACTGCAGCATGAACCAGTTTACGGGATACTTCTATAGGTATCCTCTCTCCCCTAGTATAAGGCTCTCCGCTCCAGCCGGTGTTCATCAACCAGCATTTGACATTATTGGCCTTGATCTTTTCCATCAGCTTCTGGCCATAAATAAACGCGGGGAACGCCAGGGCAGAGTCCCCAAAGCATACATTGAACATCACCTCGGGCTCGACTTCACCTCCTTCGGTCTTTTTAAACTTGGAGGTATAGGCGGAAAGAAAAGCATAAACAGCCTGTTCCGGTGTCAGCCGGGCTATCGGTGGGATCACGCCGAAGGCATCACAAGTCAAAAGAAAAAGATTTTTTGGGTGCTTGTGTATACCGCCTCGTATGGCTCCGGGGATGTGGGTTATTGGATAGGCCGCACGGGTATTTTCTGTAAGCAGGCCATCTGAGAGTTTCAGCCTGCGCGTCTCCATATCTATTGACACATTCTCGAGGACAGTACCGAATTTCCTCGTACATTCATAGATATACGGCTGTTTTGATTTATCGACGGCAAAAACCTTGGCATAACCACCCCACTCAAGGTTGAAGATACCCTCATTGCACCATCCATGGGCATGATCACCAAGAAGCCGCCTTTTTGAATCAACGGCCAGTGTGGTCTTGCCGGTTTCCTCCCGCCCGAGGAATATGGCTACATCCCCGCTCTCACCGACATTGGCCGAACATCTCATACAAAAGACTGAATCCGGCAACAGATAGCTTGCAATCGTGAATACTGTCTGCTTGAGCTGGCCGGCATATGTGGTGCCGCCTATAAGAGCCATCTTCCTTGCCAGACTTATTATTACGAATGATGCCGAATTGGTTCCATCAGTCTCGGGTATGGCATGAAACCCTGGAATATGCACAATGGTAAATTCCGGTTCAAACTTTTCAAGCTCCGACAGTTCGCTGACCTGGTAGAACATGTTTCGCGCAAACAGGCTCAGCCATGCGTTCTCTGTCACGACCCTGATCGGAATCCGGTACTCATCGACAGAACCATAGTAACAGTCCTGGACATATACATCCTTGTTGTGAAGATAGGACACCAGACGGTTAAAAAGACTATTGAACTGGTTTTCCGAAAGCTCATTCTTTTCTTCGCTCCAGAAAATCGCTGTCTCGCTTTCAGGATCCTTTACGATAAACCTGTCTGCAAGATCCACCTCTGCATCATGCCCTGTCCTGACCACCACGGGACCGAGGTGCGCAATCTGGCCTTCCCTGTTATTAATTATCTCTTCATAAAGTGAAGGGGTAGGAAGATTCCGTTTTATCCGCCTGAGGTGCTTTAGCCCCAGCGCTTGGATATCGGGTTTCGGTTTTATTACCATGGCGGCTCCTTTTTATTCATTTAGATGTTTCTGATACGCCGTCTTGCGGCGGTCCTCATTTCCGATACGCCCAAGGCTTTTTGCTTCCGTCAGGGCGTTTTTTGAAATCTAAAAAAGCTCTATATACTACCCTGCATCGCAAGGGCATAGATGACCAGCTTCTGCATCAATTTCTCTTTTGCTGATGAGGGCTTGTCCAGCTGGAGCCTTTCAAGATAGGGCTTGGCAGCTTCAGGGACTGTACGTATGGTAATAGCCTTGCCCAGACTTGAAAATTTACTCAACCCCTCGGACATCTGAGCCTTCAGCCCCTTCAATGCCTTACCAATAACCAGCTCTTCTTCAGTGAAATCGGTCCCGAAGGGGAAGGGCGGGAAAAAACCCTTTTTCTTGTATGGAGCGAACTCTTCTTCGAGCCTTTCAGGATAATTATTCCTGAATCTGTCCGGTATTGTATAGTCCTTCGGAATCTTTCCGGCATCCTTTGCCCTCTGGAGCAATCCTTCCTGGAACCTCGAATCTGTTATATTCAGAAGCCGCATTATGATCTCCTTGTCGGTCCTGCCCCTGAGATCAGCAATGCCGTATTCAGTTATTACGATATCCCTCAAGTGCCGGGGGATTGTTATATGCCCGTAGTTGAAGACAATGTTTGAGACAGCGCTTTTCCCTGACCCGCGGACCCCCTTGCACATCAATATGGAACGGGCGTCTGGCAGCGCATGAGCCTGGGAGACAAAATTGTACTGGCCGCCAACTCCGCTTACAACCTGCCCGTTTTCAAGGCCGTCTGAAACAACAGCCCCGCTTAATGTCACCATGAGACACGCGTTCACAAACCGGCCATGGCGGCGCTGCAATACCTTCAATTCCTCGGAAGAATACTTGTTGTTGCCGTAAAGCTGGTTAACATTCAATACGCTTGTCATGTAAATCTTTTTCCGCAAGTCCTCGGGCATTTCGCGAAGTTCCTTGTAAAAACTTTCAGGCCCAAGGAAAAATCCGCCGTGTATCAGAATCTCGTTTTTCAACCTGTCCCCCAGGCATGTGGCGACCACCTTGTCGAAATTGGCCGAATTGCCTAAATCCGCTTCTATTTTTTGATCGCCGCAAATCAGCCAGCCGTCACTATAGGCAACAGTATCCTTGAATATGCCGAATTCTTTCAGGAATGAGACATCAGCCTCGGTGAGCCTTGATGACACGGCCCTTTCTTCGATAAGAAGCTCAAGGGTTCTTGGGGTTACTGCTTCGCTGATCTTTTTCTCGTTAATAAGCCGCTGGATATGAACATTGTTGTATGTTTTACGTTTGACAACCCCATGCTTCAAAAGCTGCAGGTAGCCATCCACCAGCATTTCTGTCGACCCGCAGATCCCCTCCTCAAACTTCTCCACTCCGCCGATCTTTTCAATAATGGTGCCGAACCTGTCCAACGCCCCGGTATCATTCAGAAATTGCCTGTATGCATGGTTATGCCGCATGATAAGCCCGTAGCAAAGGGCATCTCCCAGCGAGCCTATGCCGATCTGGAGAGTCCCGCCATCCTTTATCAATGTGCTAGCGTAAAGTCCTATCATGTAATCGGTCGTGGGGATAGACATCTTGGGCGCACCAAACAGGCGAGTATAATAGTCAGGATTATCCACCACGCCATCATATGTATCAGGAGTAACAACAGCGTCACCATACATGAATGGAAGGTTCTGGTTCACCTGGGCTATAATGGCGATCTTTTTACCCTGCTTCTCCTGTTCGCGCATCGCCTCGGCGATATCAGGCGCCACCTCCGGATTGCAGCTCATGCTGTAATACAGCTTCCCGTCAAGCTCCTTTTTACATACTATCTGGGCAACGACATTCACCCCGTTGTCCAGAGAATCCCGCCAGGCATGAGTATAATTGGAACTTATGTAATTCTGCTGGGCATGCTCAACTCCGATGTATGATCCGGCCTTGCAATAGAATTCCCTTAATTCAACATTTTCCGGAAGCTTGCCCGCCCGAAGATCTGTCATGTACTCCAGATCCACGTAGCCTGAAAACATTCTCTCCACGAAAGGCTCAAGAAAGCGGCGTTCCAGATCACTTGACCACCTTGGACGTTCAAGGGAAAGGGCTGTACATATAACGAGCTGGATACTTGGATCTTTTTTGGCCCTCAGATAAAGGGCGTTGGCAAGCTGGTTTGGTTTGCCCAGTCCAAGGGGCATTCCAAAAACTATCCTCTTGCCAACCTTTTTCAAAATATCCTCAACACAATCATCCACGTTTTGATATAAAACCGGTCTTTGATTCGCCATAGGTCTCCCTCCAACAGGTTTCGCAGCCGTTGCTACAGGCCTTTTGTCTAAACACTGTTTATATACACAAACAAACTTTATTGCAATATCTCTATAATAAAATTCTTTAAATATAAGGATAAGGGAACTATTCGTTGATGACTATCATCCAGTAATTTAGATGAAAAGAATTTTCAAGACTCGATTTTACATGCTTAAAAAAAGACAATCTCGTAAATTTTCATGATTAGCAGCAATCACCCCCGGGCATGAAAAGAAGTCTGTCCTTCTCCCGGCCTTCTCCCGGCCATCGAAGGTATTTTCGCGGTAAAGTCGTTATTTTTATTATGTTATCCTCTTTATCTGCAAGCAAAACGGTCTATAACCTGGGCCAAGTGGAATATCTGCAAGTTCCCCTTTTCCCGTAAAAAAATTTCGGCGAACTGTAGCATACAAGCCGGACAAGCTGTTGCCAGAATCTCGGGATCAACGGAACGGATCCTGTCTGCCAGATCTCCGCCAATTGATAGAGATATGTCAGGATGCCTGAGGGAGAATTCCCCCCCCATACCACAACAAGAAGACGATCCGGGAATTTCAACCAGCCTGCAATCAGTCAGGGATAAAATCAAGTGCCTCGGTTCAGTGACCAGGCCAAAGCAATTCTTCAGATGGCAGGAATCATGATAAGCAACAATGGGACCTTCATGTATTTTGTCTTGCGCAGCCTCATCCGAAAATATCATGGATGCGAAATTGCAAAAATCGATTGACTTGTTTGCCAGATCGTCGAACCACTCCTTATTGCGGCGCATGGCAAATTTCGTTTTTGGCCACAGACTCTTTATCGTATGAATACATGTGGGGCACCCAGAAACCAGATAGTCAAATTCCATTTTGCTAAACTGCCTGAAATGATACTCCGCAAGCCTTTCCAGGGTTTCGTTGTCACCCGATGATGCGGCAGGCATTCCGCAGCATCCCTGTTGTTCGGATACTATCGTATCGATACCGGCCTTATCGAAAATATTGAGCATAGAATCCCCCACATCCGGTAAAACCCTGTCTATAAGACATCCAGCAAAAAAATAAACCTTTATCCCCCTTTGATTCCTGTCGGGCATCCGGATGCGGGTCCTGCAAAACGGCTCCGGCATCACCTTGGGGAGATGCCTTGCCTTTATAATCGGAGCGGAACCGGGCAAAAGAATTTCAGGTCCAGGTGCATAGGCGGCCATACCATGCAAGCCGCGCATCCCTTCCCGGCGAGTCATGGGAGAAGAAGGGATGGTGTCCTGTTTTTTCTTTGCAATCCATACCAATAAGTCCTGTATCGATCCTATCAAGTCGAGTAACCTTCGAAACCTGGCCGGATCAGCCAGCACCATGCGAAACAAAAGCCTGTTTACCGGGGAGAGCCCCAGGTATCCATGAATCATCATCCGGGCGTCTATTATACTCCCTGCTATATTAACACCTCTGGGGCAAGCAAGGCTGCATGATCCACATAAAAGGCAGCGATCCAGCTTTTTTTTGACCGCCCCGGGATCGTTTAATATTCCCAAACGCAACGCATCAATCAGTGCCAGCTTGCCCCTGGGGGCATCGGGCTCGGTTTTGCTGTACCGGAAAACCGGGCACGCCTCCTGGCACATACCGCACCTTACGCATCTGCCATACTCCGCCTCAATCCGGGACAGAATCCTGCAAAGATCTATCAAGCTATTTTTCATAATTACTCTTTAACAGGGCGGTTAACAACATGTGCACTTCTTTTTATACTGCCTATACTGCCACATGGGGCAAACAAAAAGCATAGCAGGCGCATCACAGTGCTCGCTATAGAGCTAGGCCGAATGATGGACTTTACCGTGAAAACTCCTCCAAGGCCGGAGAAATAGACAGCCCTGTTTTCATGCACGGGGGTGATTGCTGCTAATCATGAAAATTTACAAGTCCATCATCATTTACAATTAATATTGCATCAATTTCAAAACAGATGTATCGACATTTTGGCTGATTCTTCGCAAACCCGGTCATAAAGCTGGCTATAAACCAAAATCCATAAAGAGGTATTTCATGAAAGACCAAAACGGCCTTTATTATTATCCTTTTCCTTCCAACAGGCGGGTCCGGATGTATGTGCGCAAGGTGGGGGATACTGTATGCTTCCGTCTCTGGAGTGCAGACGACCCGACCCTCTGGGTTGATCATGGCTGGGTCCCGTATGAGGCAGTGATAAAAGCCTCTGGCATACTTGACAGAAAAAAAGCCAAGGGATTCGACCCGGCTTCTGTCTATGATATCAGCCTGGCCGAGGCCCTCCTGAAAGAAACTGAAAGTGACCAGGACTGATCAGGCTGATTTCCCGTAAATCTCACGCAATCTGGGTTTTTCAATTTTTCCTGTCGGATTGCGCAATACCTCCCCTATGAAGACTTTGCGCGGACGCTTGTATCGCGGAAGCTGCTCGCAATGGTCCAGAATATCCTCGGGTGCTATGCTCCGGCCCGGTTTCGGTGAAACAATGGCCGCCGGGACCTCGCCTAATCTCTCTTCCGGAAGCCCTATGACTGCGGCATCCAGCACATCATCATGTTCCATGATGAAATTTTCTATTTCCACGGGAAAAATGTTTTCCCCGCCGCAAATTATCACATCCTTCTTCCGGTCGAGATGCCAGTAGAATCCATCTTTGTCTTTTGTCACAATATCTCCGGTTCTCAGCCAACCGTCAACCAGAGCTTCCCGGGTAGCCTCGGGGTTCCTGTAGTATTCAAGCATCACACCCGGCCCCCTTACAAGAAGCTCGCCAGGTGTATTGCAGGGGATATCATTCAATTCGTCATCCACTATCCTGCATTCCCAATCAAACCCCTCCTTTCCAAGCGCACCTACCCTGTCATCGTTCTCCATGCCCAGATGAATGCAACCAGGTCCAGTAGCCTCAGTCAGGCCATAATTCGTATCATATTGCTGCCAGGGGAAAAACTTTTTCCAGCGGCGTATCAGACCGGGCGGGACCGGCTGCGCTCCGCTGTGCATCAACCTCCAGCCTGACAGGTCATATTGATCCAGATCGATCTCCCTGTTCTCGATGGCCACAAGTATATCATGGATCCACGGAACAAGGAGCCACACGATGGTCGCCTTCTCCTTGGATACTGCATCGAGTATCCATTCAGGCCGTGTCCCTTTCAGTAAAACCGCCGGAGCCCCGACTATGAAGTTACCGAACCAGTGCATCTTTGCCCCGGTGTGATAAAGGGGAGGTATGCAAAGAAAATTGTCTTTCCTCGTCTGGTTATGATGGCGATTCTCTATATATGCGGCTGCCTCCAAGTTCCGGTGCAGTAAGAAAACCCCTTTTGGCGAACCTGTTGTTCCGGAAGTGAAGTATATGGCTGCAGGATCTGTTATGCTGATGTCCACCCCGGGTTCGCGCGTCGGCAGTCCGCTTGACCAGTTATACAAGGATACAGCAAAATCCGGGGTAGAGGCCAAATTGCCTGTGTATATATACAGCCCGATCTCTTGTCCCACATCCTGTTTAACCGTGAATACTCTTTCCTCGAATCCCTCGCCGAAAAACAGAACCCCAGCATTGCAAAGTCCAAGGCAGCGGGTTATGTCACTGGCATGAAACCTGAAATTGAGAGGAACGGCAACGGCTCCTGCACGTAAAATGCCGAAATAAACGGGGAGCCATTCGAGGCAATTTGTCATAAGTATTCCGACCCTGTCGCCCTTCTTGATTCCAGCGACAACCAGCCCATTGGCGATCTGATTCGCCTTCTGGTAGAATTCCTTCCAGGTTATTGTTCTTCGGCTTTTATTTTGAGGATCGAGCTCCGCAAGAGCTGTGTCATCCGGATACATTCTTGCGTTTCTTGCCAGAATTTCGGGAAGCTGCATTTTCTAGTCACCTGTATCGATAAATGGTTTCACCTCCCACCCCCGGCCGGGGCTAAACCGCTATCGGCCGGATGATGGATTCGTAAATTTTTCATGATTAACGGCAATCACCCCCGGGCATGAAGACAAGGCTGTTTTTCACCCAGGCCCTTGAGGTATGTTCACGGTAAAGTTCGTACAATTCAACATCAAATTCCTTTTAAGATTCAATTGTCGGATTTCACAAAAAAGGGACGCAAATGTCAACAAAACGTTTACCTGCCAGACAACAGGGCGCAGGTAAACCTTTTTCATTTATTATTTCCACCGCCTGGATCAGATTAATCTGGCCACAGATCCTTTCAATAAAAAAGGGCCTGGCCGCGCATATACGCGCGGCCAGGCCCTTTTGCGGATATATATAAATGGAATCGCGCCGGGGGTTACTTACTTTACCTCTTCATAATCTGCATCAACCACATCTTCATCCTTTGAGCCCTTCTGATCACCTGTTCCTGATCCAGTGGCCTGGGCTCCCTGGGCATCACCGCCGGACTGAGCGGTCTGCTTGTATATCAGCTCAGCCAACTTATGGGAGGCCTGTGAAAGTTCCTCGGTCAGACGCTTTATCTCTGCTGTGTCTGTCCCTTCCATGGCCTTTTTGAGGTTTCCTATTATGGTATCGATATTCTGCTTAGTAGCATCGTCGACCTTGTCTCCCACGTCCTTCAAAGACTTCTCGGTCGAATAGATAAGAGCGTCTGCCTGGTTTTTAGCCTCCACGAGTTCACGTTTCTTCTTGTCCTCTTCCTCGTGTGCCTTGGCCTCCTGGACAAGGCGCTCAATCTCCTCCTTGGAAAGTCCGCTTGAAGATGTAATTTTTATGGACTGCTCCTTACCGGTCCCCAGATCCTTGGCAGAAACATGAACAATCCCATTGGCATCAATGTCAAAGGTCACTTCTATCTGGGGAACACCCCTTGGAGCAGGCGGAATATCGGTCAATTCAAACCTGCCCAGGGTTTTATTGTCTGCCGCCATCTCCCTTTCACCCTGCAGCACATGTATTGTTACAGCCCTCTGGTTATCCTCGGCTGTCGAGAAAATCTGGCTCTTTCTGGTGGGAATGGTGGTATTCCTTTCAATCAACTTGGTCATGACGCCACCAAGGGTCTCGATACCAAGGGAGAGAGGCGTCACATCCAGAAGCAATACATCTTTTACATCCCCGGAAAGAACCGCGCCCTGGATTGCTGCACCTATTGCAACAACCTCATCGGGATTAACACCCTTGTGAGGATCCTTGCCGAATATCTTCTTGACCCGTTCGACCACTGCCGGCATACGGGTCATACCACCCACCAGAATCACCTCATCAATATCATTCGCGGTTAAGCCGGCATCCTTTAATGCCTGGTTGCAAGGTCCTTCGAGTTTGTCCAACAGATCCTCTACCAGAGACTCAAGTTTGGCCCGCGTCAACTTCATGTTCAAATGTTTCGGGCCGCTCGCATCAGCCGTTATGAAAGGCAGGTTTATGTCTGTCTCCATGGTGGTGGACAGCTCCATTTTAGCCTTTTCAGCTGCTTCCTTGAGGCGCTGCAAGGCCATCTTGTCATTGCGCAGATCGATTCCGTTTTCCTTTTTGAACTCATTTGCCAGATAATCGATCACGCGAAGATCAAAATCGTCTCCTCCTAAATGAGTATCACCATTTGTGGCCTTTACTTCAAAAACGCCCTCACCGATCTCAAGGATTGAGATGTCAAAGGTTCCGCCACCGAGGTCAAAAACAGCGATCTTCTCATCCTTTTTCTTGTCAAGCCCGTATGCCAGGGCGGCTGCCGTGGGCTCATTTATGATTCTAAGCACATTCAACCCGGCGATCTTTCCGGCATCCTTAGTAGCCTGGCGCTGGCTGTCATCAAAGTATGCCGGAACAGTGATAACCGCGTCCTTGACTTCTTCTCCGAGATAATCTTCCGCATAACGCTTGATATATGATAATACAAACGAAGATATCTCGGCAGGGCTATACTGGCGGCCCCTCAGATTGATACGCACGTCTCCATTGGGCGCCTTTTCTATTTTGTAAGGCAGATTCTTTATATCCCTTTGCACTTCGGGAGAATCGTACTTCCTCCCTATAAGGCGTTTTACCCCGAATACGGTATTTTCAGGGTTTGTGATAGCCTGTCTTTTGGCGATCTGGCCTACGAGTCGTTCACCACTCTCACTGATCGCCACGACCGATGGGGTAGTACGCCCGCCGTCGGGGTTAGGGATAACCTTGACTTCCGACTGCTCTCGTATAGCCACACATGAATTTGTGGTCCCCAGGTCGATTCCGATAACTTTACCCATGGTTCTTCCTCCTTATTGGTAAGTATTTGCAGACTCACTGCATTGTTGATCTGAATAAATAAATTCCTGGAATACTTTTTATATTCAAACCTGCTTTGTTTCGATCTCCTTTGATTCAGGTTCAGCTTTCTTTGTTGGCATCATCCTGCTTTCTGCCTCCATTGGTCGATACAACAACCATCGCCGGTCTCAGCAGCCTGTCATGTATCATATACCCTTTCTGAAACTCCTTTATAACGGTATTCGGGGGGTACTGGTCAGAAGGTTCCTGCATAACCGCCTCGTGGTATGCAGGATCAAATGGCTTACCCACCGATTCTATTGGTGTCACATCATATTTCTTGAGTAGCTTCATTATATCATTCAAGGTCAATTCTATCCCTTCCACAACGCATGAATCATGCTCTGATCGCACAGAACCGGATGCGGCTATGGCCCGCTCCAGGTTATCCACAACCGTAAGCAGGTCCTTGAGCAGGGATTCATTGGCGAACTTGCGCATCCCTTCCATTTCACGCTGCATACGTTTCTTGTAATTATCAAATTCCGCCGAGACACGCAGCAGCCGATCGTAATTTCTTGCCGCTTCCTGTTTCATATTCTCCAGCTCATCTTTCAGATTTTCTCCGCTCGCTTCCCCTGCAGCAACAGTCCCCTCATTGTCTTGCTGGAAAGGACTTGCAGAGTCTTCCTTTTCAGCGGTGGCTTCAGCTTTTCCAGCCATAGAGGCTGAGGTATCTTTTCCCTTTTTTTCTGCTTTATTGACTGCTTTTTCTTCGTTTTTTACGCTCATGGCTCCTTTATACCATCCGAATTTACAATAGTTAGAATTTACCTTTAACTTCAAAATGTTAGATAGTTTTGTTGAAATATAAGGCGGAAAAAATGGATGTCAAGGGAGACGGGATGAAAAAGGGCAGATAAGGGAAATGATATTATTCAATACTGCATCGATTATCCGGCTGTGAACCCTCCTTCGTGGCTGCAGGAAGTAGAAATCCTGTGCTTGACCGGGAACGTTCCGCGACACAGACTAAGTTGCTTATCGCTGCTTCCTTCCGGACCTGACGAGGTTCACAACCGTCTGTTGCGCGGCGGCCGGTCA